>UQNV01000007.1 GCA_900542505.1 uncultured Alistipes sp. | reverse complement strand
ACACTCCGCCGGTCACTCGGCCGAAGACGGCGTCCCGCGCCGTACAACCGCCCGGCAGCCGCTCCCGACATCGCTCGCCCGGCCGCTCCCTCGGCGGGCGGAAAATGTGCCGCGGGCAGCGCACAAACCGAAGCGGCGGTCCCTCTGCCGAGGGGCCGCCGCTTCACACGCCGGAGGCATCCGTCGCCGGATGCGCGCTTACTTCTTGTTATAGGTGTTCATCGTGAGGGCCACGCCCACCGAGACGAACGAACGGATGGCATCGCCGAAGAGCTTCAGCCGCTCGGGCATCGCCTCGCGCTCCTCGGCCGTCCACTCGCCCAGCACGTAGTCGACCTGGTGGCCGCGCGGGAAGTCGCCCCCCACGCCGAAGCGCATGCGGGCATACTCCTCCGTGCCGAGCAGCTCGGCGATGTTCTTCAAGCCGTTATGGCCGCCGGCACTCCCCTTCGGACGCATGCGCAGCGTACCGAACGGCAGCGCGATGTCGTCCGAGATGACCAGCAGGTTCTCGAGCGGAATCTTCTCGGCATCGAGCCAGTAGCGCACCGCCTTGCCCGAGAGGTTCATGTAGGTCGAGGGCTTGAGCAGCAGCACCGTCCGCCCGCGCACCTTCATCTCGGCCACGGCGCCGTAACGGGCCGTCGTAAAAACAGCGTTGGACGCCTCTGCGAGCGCGTCCAACACTTTGAAACCGATGTTGTGTCGGGTCTCGGCGTACTCGGCGCCGATGTTCCCCAGCCCAACAATGAGGTATTTCATACTCCGTCAGGATTAGGCCTGAGCAGCGGCACCGCGCGATGCACGCGTTACGCGTACGGCGCAGACGGCCGTCGTAGCCGGCGTCACGAACTTCAGGTTCTCGAACTTCAGGTCGCCAACGAAAATCGTCTTACCGACACCCAGGTTCGTCACGTCTACCACGATTTCGTCGGGCAGGTTCTCAACCAGGGCGCTCACGGTGAGCTTGCGGGCCGACAGGGCCAGCTTACCGCCGACCTTCACACCCTCGGCGTTACCCGACAGGCGGACGGGAATGGCAATCGATACGGGCTTGCCGTCGGCGATGCGGAAGAAGTCGAGGTGGAGAATCTCCTCGCGTACGGGGTGGAACTGAGCCTCACGCAGTACGGCGAGCTCCTTCTTGCCGTCGAAGTCGAACTCGATGATGTAGGAGTTCGGGGTGTAAATCAAGGGCTTCACCTCGCGGGGGTCAACCGAGAAGGTGACCGTCTCGCCGTTGCCACACAGTACGCAGGGAACCATGCCCTCACGACGTACCGACTTGGCTGCCTTCTTGCCGTACTCTTCACGCTTTACGGCCTTTACGGAAATGGTTTTCATAGTTAAAGTTTTGTTTTTTAAAGTGTTACCTTGGGCGGTTCTCAGCGCGGCGACCGGCGTCGCACCCCACTACCGCTTGCATTGGGCCACAAAGATACGAAAAATCCGGGAAATCAACACTTTTCGGCGATTTTTATCGCTTTGCGGGTGAAAAAGAGCGGTTGGGACCCGAAGCGGAAGGCGAGAAATGAGCCGGGCGGAGACGAGGGAACCGAGGCGGAGCCGACCGGAGAAAAAGGCGGCGGGCAGAACGAACCGAACCGGCAGGAGGCGGAGCCGGGAGAAAGGAAGAGCGGGACGGGCGAGAAGAACCGGGCCAGGCCGGAAGAACCGGGCCGGGAGAATATTCCCGGAGCCCGATTCAGAAACATGGCGGCTGAAAACACTGCGGCCCGGAAACCGTCCGCCATCCCCGGCAGCGGCCGGTTCAGCGGCCGGCATGCTGCTCGAGCCACTCGCGCAGGGCGTCGCCCCGCAAATCGACCGCCACGACCCGGCGCTCCCCATCCAGCAGCAGGTTGTGCGGGATGGTCCGGATATCGAAGCGGGCGACCAGCTCCGCGAACGAGGCATCGCTGCGGTCGAGGCGGAGGTTGAGCAGCGGCGAAAGCCCCTCCTGCTCCACGGCGCTCCTCCAGGCGGCGGCATCCTCGTCGACCGAGACGGCGCAGACGGAGAGCACCCCGTCGAAACGGCTCGCCGCATCGAGCAGGCCGGGGAGCTCCCTGCGGCAGGGGGCGCACCACGACGCCCAGAAGTCGAGCAGCACATACTCCTCCGCAGCCTCCAGCGGGTTCCGCCGCACCCCCTCCCCGTCGGGAAGCGAGAAGGCTTCGACCCGCTCTCCGACGGCGTAGGGCGGCAGGGAGCACGCCTCCGTCCCGGGCTCCGGCTCCGGTGCGCCCCCGGGTGCCTGCTCCGCCCCCTCGGGATAGGGCTCCGGAAGGCCCGAAAGCCGCGCACGGAGGTTCTCCGTCCGCATGCTCTCGCGGGTCGGCGGCTCGGGCACCACCCGTTCATCGAGCGAGTTGAGGCAGGGGCTTCCGGGGAAGCGTGCACGAAGCTGCCGGACCAGGGTGCGGAGGCTGTCCTCGGTCATGTTCGGGGAGGTGTCGGCATACCACATCGTCGCAACGACGGCCAGCAGCGCGCTCCGGTCGTTGAGAATCGCCGAGCGGGCCAGGGAGTCGAGCTCCGCCTCACGGGCCGCAAGCAGGGTCTCGAGCTCCTGCCGGCGCCGGGCATCGAGCCCCGGAACGGCCGCCTCGCTGCGCAGCTGCTCCAGCGCCCCGTATCCGATTTCCCGATAGCGGCGGCTGATTTCGGTCATGCGCTCCGTGGCGAACGAGCCGCGGCAGGCGGGGAAGAAGGAGCGTGCGGCAGTGTCGATGCGCAGCGAGACCCGCTCCCCGCGGGCGGCAAGCAGGATATAGCTTCCCTGCCCCGGGATGAGCAGTTCGACCAGGCTCTCAGGGTCGGGAAGCGGACCCGAGAGCTGTGCCGCATGACGGACCAGCCGCGCGGAGTCGACCAGCGTGAGCTGGTTGCCCATGCGGGCAAAGAGGTAGACCGTGCAGTTGTCGCACCCGGTCTCGGGGGCCGTTTCGACCTCGAGCCGGAAGCGGTTGCCGCCGCATGAGCACAGGCCAAGCAGGAGGGCAGCCGCCGCAAGAAGGGAGAGACAGGTTTTCATGATCGGTATCGTGTTTGTTCAGGAAGCGGTGTCTCAAGAAGGAGCCGGAGCGTCGGAATACCTCCGGCGGTTGTCGTTTCAACCGGTTTTACCGGTCCCGGCGACGCGTTTGCGTGGTCCGGCGGAAGACGTTCTGCCGGTCCCGGCAGCCGTTTTGCGCGTTCGGGCGGCGGTTGCCTTGGCCGGCGCTCCGGCGGCCGCTTCGCGGGCCTCGGCGCGGCGGTCGGCGGCTGCCTTGCGGCACCAGGGGGCGATGCCGCACGCGTCGCAGCGGGGCGAGCGGGCCGTGCAGACGTAGCGCCCGTGGAGAATCAGCCAGTGGTGGGCGATGGGGAGCAGGTGCGAGGGGATGTTCCGCTCGAGCGTCCGCTCGGTCTGCAGCGGCGTCTTCGAGCCGGTCGTCAGCCCGATGCGCTCCGAGACGCGGAAGACGTGCGTGTCGACGGGCATCACCTCGCGCTGCCAGAGCACCGCGCCCAGCACGTTGGCCGTCTTGCGCCCCACGCCCGGCAGCCGCTGCATCGCCTCGAGGTCGGTGGGCACCTCGCCGCCGAACTCCGCGCAGAGCATGCGGGCCATGCCGGCGAGGTTCTTCGCCTTGTTGTTGGGGTAGGAGATGCTCCGGATGTAGGGAAAAATCTCCTCGGCCGTGGCGGCGGCCATCGCCTCGGGCGTCGGGAAGGCGGCGAAGAGGGCCGGCGTGGTCATGTTGACCCGCTTGTCGGTGCACTGCGCCGAGAGAATCACCGCAACGAGCAGCTGGAAGGGGTTTTCGTAGCGAAGTTCGCTCTCGGCCACGGGCATGTGTTCCGAGAACCAGGCGATTACGCCGTCGTAACGTTGGCGGAGGGTCATTGTCGGGAAGTTTTTTTGAGTTGCGTGTCCGCCGGGAGCGGCCGGGCCGAAGCCCGCCGGACACGGGAGTTGCTATCGGTTTTCGGAGGAGTTGCGGCGCAGGAGAACCTTCTTGAGCAGCAGTCCGTAGCCCACGGGGCGGAGGGCCAGCCGCGGCGTGCGGCGCACGTCGCGCCACCAGCGGGCCAGATACTCGCTCACCGGGCCATGGTAGGAGAGTACCCAGAGCGCCACGTCGCTGCGCCGGCAGAGGAGCCGGTAGCGGTGGCGCCCCGTGCCGTAGCGGGCATCGAACCAGAGGCTCGTGTCCATGAGCGAGTCGCAGAAGGCGATGCGCTTGCGGTAGAGGCCGCTCTGGCTCACGCTTTGGGGCAGCATGCGGTGGACGGCCGTCTCGGCGTCGAGCCATGCGATGCGCGACTCGGCGGCGAACCAGAGCCACATCGGGGCGTCGTCGGTGAGCCATTCGGGGTGCTCCTCGGGGCGCACCTCGGCATAGTAGCGCAGGATGAGGTCGCGCCGGGCGACGGCCGTGCAGTTCTCGACCGTGTTGTTGAAGAGCAGGCGGTCGAAGTCGGTGAACATCGCATCGGGGTAGTGGCGCTCGCTGCCCGTCTCCTCGAAGAGGCGCAGCGAACGCGTATAGCAGAGTCCGAGCGAGGGGTCGGCCTCGAGCATCGCCACCTGCCGCTCGAGCTTGTCGGGGTCGCACCACCAGTCGTCACCGTCGCAGATGGCGACGTAGCGGCCGCGGCACGCCTCGATGGTGCGGCGGTAGTTGGCCCGCATGCCGACGTTGTGCTCCGAGGTCACCAGGCGGATGCGGTCGGGATAGCGCTCGGCATAGGAGCGGCAGATGTCGGGCGTCGAATCGCTGCTGCAGTCCTCGCCCAGAAGCAGTTCGACGGCGAAGGAGGTACGTTGCGCAAGCACGCTCTCGATGGCCCGGGCGATGTAGGGGGCGTGGTTGTAGGTGGTCATGCAGACCGAAACGAGCGGAGTGGTATTCATCTTCTCGGTAAATTGCTTTCGTTTTCAGCTCCGGACGGCCCCGACAGTCCCGACGCGGGGACGGTCCGGCCTCCGGACGCGGGACTCAGAGCCGCCTGAGCTTGGCAAAGCGGAGCAGCAGCGTACGCCGCCCCTCGGTCTCGAATTCGACCACCAGCCGTGCATCGGGGCCCGAGGTATCGACCTCGCGGACCACGCCGCGGCCGAACTTGGCATGCTCGACGCGCTCCCCCACCGCATAGTCGCATGAAGCGGCGCTTCCCGCCCCCGGAGTCGGCGCCGAGGGCGACGGCACGGAGCCCGGAGCCGCCGAGGCTCCTCCGCCGGCGGGACGCACACCCAGACGGCGCATCCCCTCGGTCGAGGGGCGCGGCGAGGCAGAGCGCACCAGTTCGGGGTCGGGCCTGCCCGACGGACGTGCCGGCTGGGCGCGCTGGAACTGACGTGCGGCACCCGAGCCGCCATAGCCGCTGCCGCCGCCATGGCTGCCGCTGCCCGAAGAGCCGTAGGCTCCGTAACCGCGGCTGCCCGATGCCTGGCCGCCCCCGTAGCCGCCCGACGAGCCCTGTGCCGGGCGATAGCCGCCCCGCGCAGCTCCCGCAGAGGGCTCGCCGTCGCGCGAACGCTGCTGGAAGCGGTAGTCGAAGCGGCGGCGCAGCTCGTCGATGGCCGACGAGCCCTCGCTCTCGGGGCGCCTTTCGCGCGAAGCCCCCAGGTCGACGTCGGTCTCGACGTAACGCGGGTCGATTTCGCGCAGGAAGCAGCTCGGCCGCGAGAACTCCATGTTGCCCCAGCGGAAACGCATCTCGGCATAGGAGATGGTGGCGGCCACCTTGGCGCGCGTAAGGGCCACGTAGAAGAGGCGGCGTTCCTCCTCCACGCCGTCGGGCGATTCGGAGGCCCGCTGCGAGGGGAAGAGGTTCTCCTCCATGCCCACGATGTAGACGTACTTGTATTCGAGTCCCTTGGCCGAGTGGACCGTCATGAGGGTCACCTTGTTGCTGCTCTCGGGGTCCTCCTTGTCCATGTCCGACATGAGCATCATGCCCTGGAGCCACTCCTCGACGGTGGCCTTCTCGTCGGGCTGCCGCTCGCCGTTGCGGATTTCGGCGTCGCACCGCTCCTTGAACTCCTGCATCGAGTTGAGCAGCTCCTCGATATTGCCCAGCGCCGAGGTGGCCTCGGGCGAGGACTCGGCACGGTAGAGGGCGATGATGCCCGAACGCGTGGCCACCTCCAGACCGAAGTCGTAGAGGCTCCGCCCCGTACGCGCGAGCG
This sequence comes from uncultured Alistipes sp., assembly GCA_900542505.1. GTDB lineage: Bacteria > Bacteroidota > Bacteroidia > Bacteroidales > Rikenellaceae > Alistipes > Alistipes stercorigallinarum. The sequence continues at coordinate 56,479 of UQNV01000007.1, read as the reverse complement.
AGAGGCTGTGGATGAGCTCGACGAATTCGCGCACCTTGCGTGCGACGGTCCGCGCGACGGGGTCGGGGGCCGGTTCGGCCACCAGCGTGTCGACCGCCTCCCACATCGAGACGCCCCGCGCCGAGGCCAGCTCGGCGATGCGCTGCACGGTCGCGTCGCCGATGCCGCGCGCCGGATAGTTGACGATGCGGCGGAAGGCCTCGTCGTCGCGCGGATTGATGACCAGACGGATGTAGGCCATCAGGTCCTTCACCTCCTTGTGGTCGTAGAACGACGAGCCCTTGTAGATGCGGTAGGGAATGCCCCGGCGGCGGAGGTTGTCCTCCAGTACGGCCGACTGGTTGTTCGTACGGTAGAGGATGACCGCCTCGGACCAGTCGTCGCCCGTGCGGCGGATGCGGTCACGCAGTTCGGAGACCACCATCTCGGCCTCCTCACGGTCGGTATAGGCCTTCAGGATGCGGATTTTCTCCCCCTCGTCGCCCGCCGAGAAGCAGTGCTTCTCCATGCGCTTGGCGTTGTGGACGATGACCGAGTTGGCCGCATCGACGATGGTGCGCGTCGAGCGGTAGTTCTGCTCGAGCTTGAAGACCTGTGCCGTGGGATAGTCGTTGCGGAACGAGAGGATGTTCTCGATTTTGGCGCCGCGGAACGAGTAGATGGACTGCGCGTCGTCGCCCACGACGCAGACCTTCGAGTGGTGCTGCGAGAGGCGGCGGATGATGACATACTGCGCGTAGTTGGTGTCCTGGTACTCGTCGACCAGGATGTACTGGAAGAGCTCCTGGTAGCGCGCCAGCACGTCGGGGCAGTCGCGCAGCAGGATGTTGGTCTGCAGCAGCAGGTCGTCGAAGTCCATCGCGCCGTTGTGCTTGCAGCGCTGGCAGTAGAGGTTGTAGATGTTGCCGAACTCGGGCATCTGCGCCTGACGGTCCTCGGCGGCATAGGAGGCGTTGGCCAGATAGGCCCCCGGGGTGATGAGCTTGTTCTTGGCCAGCGAGATGCGCGAAGCCACCGCGGCGGGCTTGTAGCGCTCGTCGGGGAGGTTGAGCTCGCGGACGATGGTCTTCAGCAGGTTGCGGCTGTCCGACGTGTCGTAGATGGTGAACGACTCGGTGAAGCCGATGCGCCCGGCATTCTCGCGCAGGATGCGCGAAAAGACCGAGTGGAAGGTGCCCATGCGGATGTAGCGCGAGCGCTCGCCCGGCACCATGCGCGCGATGCGGTCGCGCATCTGCTCGGCGGCCTTGTTGGTGAAGGTGAGCGCCAGGATGTTCCACGGCTTGACGCCCTGTTCAATCATGTAGGCGATGCGGGCGGTCAGCACGCGGGTCTTGCCCGAGCCCGCCCCGGCGATGATGAGCGAGGGCGAGTCGTAGTTGACCACGGCGGCGAGTTGGGCGGGGTTGAGCCCCTCGAGTATGGGTGATTGCGGAGATTCCATCGTTGCGTAATCTTGGAAGGACAAAGGTACGAACAAATTCGGAATCCGGCAGGCTGATTTTTCCACGAATTTTCCCGCCGCGGGGCCCGTCGCGACGCATCGCATCGGCGGATTGTGCTTTTTTTCGTAATTTTGCAATAATTTTGCAGGGCTGTCGTTACCTAACTGAACGAACCGGAATTTACTTATATATAAATACCTCAAATGAGCGAAGTCATCAATATCAAGGAACTCAACGAGCGCATCGAACGCGAATCGGTCTTCGTCGATACGCTCCGCAACGAAATGGGCAAGGTCATCGTGGGCCAGAGCCATCTGGTCGACACGCTGCTCATCGGCCTGCTCTCCAACGGCCACATCCTGCTCGAAGGTGTGCCGGGACTGGCCAAGACGCTGGCCATCACCACGCTGGCCAAGGCCGTCGACGCCCAGTTCTCCCGCATCCAGTTCACCCCCGACCTGCTGCCCGCCGACCTCATCGGTACGCTCATCTATTCGCAGAAGAGCGAGGATTTCATCGTCAAGAAGGGCCCCGTCTTCGCCAACTTCGTGCTGGCCGACGAGATTAACCGTTCGCCGGCCAAGGTGCAGTCGGCGCTGCTCGAGGCGATGCAGGAGCGTCAGGTGACCATCGGCGAGGAGACCTATGCGCTGCCGCAGCCCTTCCTGGTGCTCGCCACGCAGAACCCGCTGGAGCAGGAGGGAACCTATCCGCTGCCCGAGGCCCAGGTCGACCGTTTCATGCTCAAGGTCCGCATCTCCTACCCCAAGAAGCAGGAGGAGCGCGACATCGTCCGCATGAACCTCTCGGGCGCCGGCATGCCCGTGGTCAACAAGGTCATCTCGCCCGAGGACATCGTCAAGGCCCGCCGGGTGGTCGAGGACGTCTACATGGATGAGAAAATCGAGAAGTACATCGTCGACATCATCTTCGCCACGCGCGAACCGGCCGAGTACAACCTCCAGAAGCTCCAGAACCTGATTGCCTACGGCGGTTCGCCCCGTGCCTCCATCTCGCTGGCCAAGGCCGCACGCGCCTACGCCTTCATCCGCCGCCGCGGATATGTGATTCCCGAGGACGTGCGCGCCGTATGCCACGACGTGCTGCGCCACCGCATCGGGCTCACCTACGAGGCCGAGGCCGAGAACATCACCACCGAGGAAATCATCACCGACATCCTCAACAACGTCATCGTACCTTAACCCTCCGCCGAGCATGGAACAGAGCGAGAACGATATTCTCAGACGCGTCCGCAAAATCGAAATCAAGACCCGCGGTCTTTCGAACGAGATTTTCGCCGGAAAGTACCACACGGCCTTCCGGGGACGCGGCATGTCGTTTTCCGAGGTGAGGGAGTACCGCGCCGGCGACGACGTGCGCGACATCGACTGGAACGTCACGGCACGCTCGTCGAAGCCCCACATCAAGGTCTACGAGGAGGAGCGCGAGCTGACGATGATGCTCATCGTCGACGTCTCGGCCTCGCGGATGTTCGGCTCGACCGACCGGCTCAAGAAGAACGTCATCACGGAGATTGCCGCCGTGCTGGCCTTCTCGGCCGCCCAGAACAACGACAAGGTGGGCTGCATCTTCTTCTCGGACCGCATCGAGAAGTTCATCCCCCCGAAGAAGGGGCGCAGCCACATCCTCATGATTATCCGCGAACTGGTCGGCTTCCGCCCCCAGGGCACGGGCACGAAGCTCTCCGAACCGCTGCGCTTCCTGACCAACGTCAACAAGAAGCACTGCACGACCTTCATCCTCTCGGACTTCCTCGACACCTCGTCCGACGGCGAGGCGCTCGAAGACGCCCTCAAGATTGCCGGCAGAAAGCACGACCTGGTGGGCATCCGCGTCTACGACCCCCGCGAGGCGAAGCTCCCCGACGTGGGCATCATCGAGCTGCGCGACGCCGAGAGCGGCCGCAAGGTATGGACCGACACCTCGTCGCGCGCCGTGCGCGACCACTACGCCGAGACGTGGCGCCGCCGCAGCGAGCAAATCGAGACGATGCTCCGCCACAACCGCATCGACACGGCGACCGTGCCGACCGACGGAGACTACGTGGTCGAGCTCATTAAACTCTTCAAACAACGATGAAACGACTCATAGCCACGATGCTGTTCACGGCCGGAGCCTTTGCCGCCGGCGCCCAGGAGCGGCCCGTCGTCACGGCGCGGCTCGAACCCGACAGCGTCTTCATAGGCGACCGCTTCGACTACGTCATCGAGGTGGAGAAGGACCTGGTGCAGGTGGTCGAGTTCCCAGAATTCCGCAACGCGGGCGAGGGGCTCGAACTCGTCGCCTCGCTTCCGGTCGACACGCTCGAGCGCGAGGGCCGGAGCATGAAGCTGCGCAAGCGCTACCGCATGGCCGCCTTCGAGGAGGGACGCTTCAACCTCGGCACGGGACAGGTGCTCTATGCCGACAAGAACATCATCGACACGCTCTACACGGCCGACTCGCTGCTGCTGCGCGTGGGCACCTTCCAGATTGACTCCACGTCGCAGTCCATCTACGACCTCAAGATGCAGAAGACGCTGCCGTTCCGCTTCGCCGAAATCCGCAGCTACGTGCTCTGGGGCCTCGCCCTGCTGGCCGTACTGCTCGTGGGGCTCTACGGCGTGGTGCGCTATCTGCGCCAGAAAGGCAAGGGGCTCGGCTCGCTCTTCAAGCCCGCCCCCCCGCTGCCGCCCCACGTCGAGGCCATCAAGGCGCTCGAGACGCTCCACAACCAGAAGCTGTGGCAGAACAGCCGCTACAAGGCCTACTACTCGGCGCTGAGCGACATCCTGCGCAACTACATCGTCCGCCGCTGGGGCATCGGCGCACTGGAGATGACCTCGGACGAAATCATCGCGGCGATGCGCGGCATCGAACTGCCCGACAAGGCGCGCATGGACCTCGGCTCGCTGCTGCGCGACGCCGACCTGGTGAAGTTCGCCAAGGCGGAGCCCGAACCCGAGCAGAACGAGAACGACTATCTGAAGTGCTACTACTTCGTCGAGGAGACCAAACTCGAGGTCGACCCCTCCGAAGGGCAGAAACCCAATACCGAGTACAAAATCGAGGATTAGCATGCAGCGATACCTATTTTTCCTGCTGGCGCTCTTCGCGGTTGTCGGCGCACGGGCGCAGCAGATGCCCGAGCGGCGCGAGGTGCGCAAGGGCAACCGCCTCTACAACAAGGGCGAGTATCAGCAGAGCATCGAACGTTACGGCCGGGCGCTGATGTTCGACCCCACGTCGTTCGAGGCCACCTACAACATGGGCAACGCCATGAGCAAGGCCGAAATGTACGACAAGGCCGAGCAGATGCTGGGCCGTGCGGCGGCCGACACGCTGCGCAGCAACAGCGACCGCGCCGAGGCGTACTACAATCTGGGCAACACGCAGTTCCGTCAGAAGAAGTATCAGGAGGCGCTCGAGAGTTACAAGCGTTCGCTGCTGCTCAACCCCGACGACCGCGAGGCCAAGTACAACTACGCCTACACCAAGCATCTGCTCGACGACGAGCAGAAGAACGGCGGAGGCGGAGGCAACGACCAGAACCAGCAGAACCAGCAGAACGACCGGAACCAGCAGGGCCAGAACCAGAATCAGAACCAGCAGGGCCAGGACCAGCAGGACCAGAACAAGGACCAGGGTCAGGACCAGCAGGACCAGAATCAGAATCAGGACCAGCAGGGTCAGGGTCAGCCCGGGCGTGAGGACGGCGAGCCGCGCGAAGGCGAGGGTCAGCCCCGTCCCGAGGGACTCTCGCAGCAGGAGCAGGAGCAGATGCTCGACGCCATCCAGGCACAGGAGGACCGCACGCAGGAGAAACTCAAGGAGAAGCGGCGCGCCATGGTGGTCCGCAGCGGCAAGAACTGGTAACGCGGCCCGCCGGAACGACTCTTCCGCAGCCTCCCGGCACACGGCCCGACGAACGATATTAAAGAATACGACATGCACTTCGCAACACCCCATTTGCTCTGGCTGCTCGTGCTGCTCGTCCCCATGACGGCCTACTACGTCTGGCGGACGCTGCAGGGCGGTGCCGCCATCCAGATTTCGACGGTCGAGGGGGTGCTCCGCGCCCCCAGGACCTGGCGCTACTACCTGCGCCACCTTCCCTTCGTGCTGCGCGCCGCCGCCTTTGCGCTTGCCGTCGTTGCGCTCGCCCGTCCGCAGGATATCGAACGCAACACGCACAGCTCGACCGAAGGCATCGACATCATGCTCGCCATCGACGTCTCGGGCTCGATGCTCGCCCGCGACTTCAAGCCCGACCGCATCACCGCCGCCAAGGAGGTGGCCGGCTCCTTCATCGCCGACCGCTACGGCGACCGCATCGGTCTGGTGGCCTTCGCAGGCGAAGCCTACACGCAGAGCCCCCTGACCACCGACCAGAGCACGCTCCAGACGCTCCTCTCGCGCATCCGCAGCGGCATCATCGAGGACGGAACGGCCATCGGCAACGGCCTGGCCACGGCCATCAACCGCCTGCGCGAAAGCGAGGCCAAGTCGAAGGTCATCATCCTGCTGACCGACGGCGTGAACAACAGCGGCGAGATTGCCCCCCTGACGGCGGCTGCCATCGCCCGCGCACAGGGTATCCGCGTCTACACCATCGGCGTGGGCACGCGCGGCATGGCCCCCTACCCTGCCGTCGACATGTTCGGCAACACGACCTTTATCCAGCAGAAGGTCGAAATCGACGAGAAGATGCTCTCCCAGATTGCCGAGCAGACGGGAGGACGCTACTTCCGCGCCACCGACAACTCGAAGCTCAAGGCCATCTACGACGAAATCAACCAGCTCGAGAAGAGCCGCGTCGAGGTTTCGGAGCACGTCACCTACCACGAGCTCTTCGTGCCGTGGGTCGTGGCGGCCATCGTGCTGCTCCTGGCCGAGTTCCTGCTCGGCGCCTTCGTGCTGCGGCGGCTGCCGTAGCCGACGCAGCGCCTCCGGACACTCCCGCCGGAGGCGCGCAACCCCATCGGGAGAGGATGCCCCGCGTCGGGAGCGCCTGACCGGCGCCCGAAAGCTCCGACCGGAGACGAGGCGGCATCCCCCACGTAACACCCTCCGGTCGGACCCCATTCCGCTATGTTCCGCTTTGCCAATCCGCAATACCTCTGGCTGCTCTGGCTGCTGCCGCTGCTCGTGGCGCTCTTCTGGGCGGCCGCACGCAGCCGCCGCAAACGGCTCGAACGCTTCGGCCATCTCGACGTGCTGCGCGAGCTGATGCCCGACGTCTCGACGGGGCGCGTGAAGTTCAAGTTCATCCTCTTCTGCACGGCGATGATGCTCCTCATCCTCGCCGCCGCACGCCCGCAGTTCGGGTCGAAACTCCGCGAACAGAAGAGCCAGGGCGTCGAGATGATGCTCGTGGTCGACATCTCGAACTCGATGCTGGCCGAGGACTTCGAACCCAACCGCCTCGAGCGGACCAAATACGCCATCAACAAGCTCTTCGACGGGCTGCATCAGGACCGCGTGGGACTCATCGTCTTCGCCGGCGAGCCGAAGGTGCAGCTCCCCATCACCTCGGACTACCGCATGGCCAAGGCCTTCGCCCGGCGCATCGACCCCTCGCTGGCCGACGTCCAGGGCACGGCCATCGGCAAGGCGCTCTCGCAGGCGCTGCTCTCCTTCTCGGGCGAGACGGCCGACAGCCACAGCCGCGTCATCATCCTCATCACCGACGGCGAAAACCACGAGGACGACGCACTGGAGGTGGCCCGGCAGGCTGCCGAGGCAGGCATCCGCATCTACACCATCGGCATCGGCACCCCCGAAGGTGCTCCCATCCAGATTAACGGCGAATTCATCAAGGACGCCAAGGGAGACATGGTGGTCTCGAAGCTCGACGAGGAGACGCTCCGCAAGATTGCCGAGCTGACCGACGGAGCCTATGTCCGCTCGTCGAAGCAGTCCATCGGACTCGACGAAATCGTCAAGAGCATCAACGACATGGAGCAGACGGAGTTTTCGACCGTCAAGTTCGAGGAGTTCAACGAACAGTACCCCTATCTGCTGGCACTGGCGCTCGTCATCCTGCTCTTCGAGTTCGTGCTGCTCGACCGCCGCAACCCGCTGCTGGCCCATCTGAACATCTTCCGCGAGAAGAAGAGACGGTAACCCGGTCGTCCCTCACCACCGAAGGGCCGGGACGACGTGTCGCTCCGGCCTTCCGGGTTACTTTTTTTTGCACACTCGGCGCACGCGAACCGCCGCAGCCCGCCGGTTCGCGCCATTCGCGCCATCCGCGCCATCCGTTCGATTCGGCCCATCCGTTCGGGCCCGACATCCATTCCGACCGCCCCATTCGCTCTACTCGCTTCTTCCGCCCCATTCGCCCTATTTGGCCTATTTGCCGCGACGCCGGACAACCGTCCGCAGGCCGCATGACGGATGGAGGGAAGAGCCCCGTCCGGAGGCATCCCGGCGTGGCGGGGAGGCGAAACGGCGGATTTTTCGGCCGACACAGCGGTTTTTCGCGCATTAATTCCTACCTTTGCCGTGCAGGTCCGCTCTGTCGCCGCCGGTTCGTCCGGGGGAGGAAAGTCCGGGCAACGCAGAGCGCCACGCAAGCCAATCACTTGATATCCGTGAGGGTATAGGAGCGTAACAGAGAATAACCGCCCCGCATCCCGGGCTCGCCCGGAGCGGTGGTAAGGGTGAAAAGGCGGGGTAAGAGCCCACCGCAGAGGCAGCGATGTCATCTGGCCGTACGTCTCGTGGGTTGCAAGACCATGTATACCGGCAATTAAGGGTTGCTCGCCCGATGCCGGGGGGTAGGTTGCTTGAGACGGCAGGAGACTGCCGCCCTAGATAAATGACAGAGACCCGGAGGCAACTCCGGGGACAGAACCCGGCTTACAGGACCTGCACACCTCAGAGACCGGCTTCCCGCGGGGAGCCGGTCTCTTTTTTGTTCGCGGCGGCCGCGGCGGAGTCCGAAGCGAATACCGAAGTGGGGTCCGAGGCAGGCACAGGTACAGGCACAGGAGCAGGCACGGATGCCGCGGCCGGTTCCGGAGCGGCTGCGGGGCGGCACGGGACGGCCGCAGCCGGCGGGCACTGCACGGGCTGTGCGGCCGCAGCCGGCGGGGAGAGCCGCGACGAGGCCCATGCCAGCACGACCCCGATGGCCACACCGAGCGCCGACTCGACGAAGCGCAGCAGGCAGTTCATCCCCGGGGCGAGCGCATGGTTCTGCTGCGAGACGAGCAGGATGGCCAGCAGCGTGATGGTTGCCATGCGGCCGTTGTCGGGAATGCCGAGCAACATGCTCAACGTGACGAGCAGCGCCACGGAGCACATCATCCCGAAGGTCGAAAAGGCAAAGAGCCGCAGATAGAGATAGGCGAGCAGCGCCCCGATTGCCGTGCCCGCAACCCGAAGCAGTCCGGCGCGCAGCGACTCGCGCAGGCCCGGGGTCTGCAGCACCACCACGGCCGACGTACAGGCCAGCATCGCCCCCATGCTGCCCGAAGCCCGATGGAAGGGGCCCGTCACAAGCATCCCCGTCAGATAGGCCAGGACAACCCCGGCACAGCTTGCCGCCACCATCGCGGGCCGAATCCGGCGGAACGGGGCCCGGAAATCAAATCCCATACTCCACGAATTGTTTGTCCGCACCGGTGCGCATCAAGAAACGGGCCGAAACGCCGGGAGACCATCCGCAGCAACCGAGGTCCGCGTTGCGGAAAGCTCCTCCCTCCCCCATCGCGAAAACAACGGCTCCCGCCCCTTGCGCAAAGGGACGGGAGCCGCATACAGGCGCGGGGCCGGTCGTCACTCGACAACCACCTCGTCGGTGAAAATCCACTTGCCGGGACGGCCGTTGTGCTTCGCCCGCAGCCGCACGTAGCGGCACGAGGCGTCGCCCTCCCAGGCATAGGTCTCGTAGTAGCCCGACAGCGCGTCGGGCGCTACCGGCGCAGCGACGCTCCCGAGCAGGCGGAACTCCTCGCCGTCGTCCGAGACGGAGAACTCGACCGACTCGGGCAGCAGGATGTCGGCGAAATAGTTCTGCATGAAGTCGGCCGCCAGCCGCTTCACGGGGCGCACCCTGCCCAGGTCGACCGTCACGGCGACATCCGTATCGAGCCACCCCTGCCAGCGGCCGTCGGCATAGTTCCAGCCGCCGCGGAGGCCGTCGGTGAGCGAGCCGTCGCCCGCCGCACGGTACTTCTCGCTGCAGGGCGGGTCGTACGCTACGGGGCACTCCGTCGAGAGCGAGCGGTAGGGCGTCAGCGATTCGGGACGGGGACCCACCTCGTGCTCGAGGTCGAAGGGCGTATGTCCCCGACGCTGCATCCATGCCACGGCTTCGAGCGCCCGGGTGCGGAAGTCGGCAAAGTCCTTGCGCTCCGGAGCGCTCCACCCCACCTCGGCCACGGCCAGCAGGCGGGGCCACGCATACTCCTCGGCATCGCGCGCCGTCGGGACATGCTCGCACCAGAGATTGCCCTGCACGCCGAGAATCCGCCCCGTCACCTCGGCACCCAGCGAATCGGGCGCCGGGTCGTAGCCGTAGACCCGTTCGAGCGGAAGGAAGGCGAAGGGGGCCTCGACCATCTTGCGGGGGTCGTCCTGGCAGTAGTCCAGGTAGCAGTAGTCCGACGGCGACATGATGGCATCGTGCCCGGCACGGGCCGCCTCGATGCCGCCCGACACACCGCGCCACGACATCACCGTGGCGTTGGGGGCCAGGCCGCCCTGGAGGATTTCATCCCAGCCGAGCAGGCGCCGCCCGCGGGCGTTGAGGAACTGCTCCACGCGGTGAATCATGTAGCTCTGCAGCTCGTCGACGCCGGCCAGCCCCTCGCGGCGCATCCGCTCGCGGCACTTGGGACAGTCGGGCCACGACCACTTGGTCGCCTCGTCGCCGCCGATGTGGATATACTCCGAGGGGAAGAGCTCCATCACCTCCTCGAGCACCCCCTCGACGAAGGCGAAGGTCTGCTCGTTGCCGATGCAGAGGTCCGCATCGACGTAGGGCCGGCCGCTGCACGAGAGCCCGGGATAGGTGGAGGTCACCTCCTCGCTGTGGCCCGGCATCTCGATTTCGGGAATCACCGTGATGTGGCGCTGGCGCGCATACTCGACCACCTCGCGAATCTCCTCCTGCGTATAGTAGCCGCCATGAGCTGCAGGGTCGTCGCGGTGGCAATAGCGTTTGCCGTTGGCCGTCCAGGCACTCCACGTCGCCTCGGGACGCCATGCGGCGAAGTCGGTCAGCTCGGGATAGCGGCGGATTTCGATGCGCCACCCCGCCCCGTCGGTCAGATGCCAGTGGAAGCGGTTGAGCTTGTAGCGCGCCATCAGGTCGAGCTGGCTCTTCACGAACTCCGCATCGCGGAAATGGCGCGAAACGTCGAGCATGTAGCCGCGATAACCGAAACGGGGCGCGTCGTCAATCCGCACCGCCGGGATGCAGCCGCCGTAGTGCTCGGCCAGCTGGCAGAGCGACTGCAGACCGTAGAAGAGGCCGGCGGCATCGGAAGCCGTGATTTCAACCCCCGCAGGGCTCACCTCGAGGCGGTACCCCTCGGCCGGGCCCTCGCCCGTACGCTGGAGCTGAAGCGGTGCGTACTCGTCGCTTTGGGCCTCGCGGAGCGGCAGAGGCGACGTGCGGCACCAGGCTGCCAGGTCGTCGTGTTCCGATGCCGGAAGGTTGTCGCCGTAAAGGAGCGTGTCGGGCATCTCGAAATGGCCCTTGCCCCACTCGACCGACTGCGGGACGGGAATGATGCCCGGACCCGACGGCGCATCGTGACCGCAGGCTCCCGCCAGAAGGGCCGCCAGTAGGCAGCCGACCGTCAAACGGATGGTTTTCATGGTTCTCTTGGTTCTTGTGATGTTCATGGATTTCAGTATCGGATTTGTCCCCCCCCCGACAGGGCTCTTTTCCCGCAGTCCCGGCATCCGCCGCCGGCGGATATGGGAAAAAAGGCCGTACAGTCGCTGCGTCTCGACGCGACGCGACCGCACGGCCTCTTGCTAAACGGTTACCCGGCTGTTGCGGGTCCCGCAGGGATTACAACCAGCGGGTATCCATCATCGTCGGGTTGTTCGAACCGCCGACGGCATCGTAACCGTGGCCCGTGAGGTCACGCACGATGTTGCCGCCGCCGTCGGGGTTGGGCGTCCACTCGTTCATGCGCCAGTAGGCAACCAGACCCTCCGAAGCCGGGTCGACATAGTTCATGTTGTTGGCAATCTCCGTCTGCGACAGGGCGCGCGACCAAACGCGGCACTCGGCCAGATAGCCGTTCAGCGGACGGGAGCCCTGCCACTGCGAAAGGGCACCCAGACCGAAGCCGTAGCCGTCGTTCTTGCCGAAGTTCATCGACTCACCCTGGGTCGGAGCACCGGCTGCGAACTGACCGTCAATGTAGATGTCCCACGACGAACCGGTCCATACGGCAGCCACGTGGTACCACTTGTTCACATCGCACGGTCTGTCCGTGGCGGCGGGCTGGTAGTTCTCGTGGCAAATCTGAACGACATTCTTGTCGATTTTCACGTCACCGAAACGAACCGAGCACTCACCCTCGATACCCATGATGGAGGAGTTGTCGCATCCGTTCGAGAAGCTCGTCACATAGACACGCGTCTCAAGCGTAGCCTGCGGGAATACCAGGTCGGTATTGTCCAGGAAGCCCGGAATCTTGTACTTGTTGCCCGAGCCAATCAGGATGGCCTTGCTGATAACCGGAGTCTTGAAGACGATGTAGACCGTACGCGACGGTTCGAGAATGCCCATCGAGCCGTTGACCGACTGGATGCTAATCGGCATGCAGTAGGTTGCGCCCTCGGCGAAGTCATCCATCGAGGTCACCGTGAAGTCGGCCATCGACGAGGTGGTGAAACCGGCCGAGATGACCACCTTGTCGTTCAGGAACTCGTAACTTCCCTCGGGCAGAGGCAGATAGTTCTTGCCGTACTTGAGGTTGTAGGACTCGACCAGGTCGGGACGCAGCTCGAGCGTCACCTCGAGGTCGTGCGAAACCTTCTCCGACGCGGTCACCGAGACGGCCGCGCTGGCCGGAAGCTCGTCGATGGTCACACTCTTCGAGGGCACCGACTGCGCATCCGTCATGTAGACGACGGGTTCGTACTCCGCCGATTCCTGGCAACCCGTTGCAAGAGCTGCGGCGAAAAGCAGCGGAAATGCTAAATATTTCAGTTTCATAGTCATTTTCGTTTTTGAATTGGGTCGGATTAGTTCTTCGGGCTCCAGATTTCAAGCTCACGCATACCGCAGAAGTTACTCGAGGTATCGTAACGGTCGGTGATGTCGAAGCGGATGTAGCGGGCCTCTACCGGCTTGGCGAAGGTGAACCACTGCATGACGCCGTTGTCGCCCGTAGCCTTGGCGATGGTCACGCCGTCGGCATCCTGACGTATCCAGGTCTTGCCGTCGGCCGAAATCTCGACATTGCGGATGGTCTTCACCGAGTAGGTCATATTGGTGTAGCAAACGCCCCAGGCAACGGTGCTTACCGAATAGCTCTTCTTCATGTCGATGGTCATGCGGCCGCCGACGCCCACTCGCCAGGAGTAATAGTTGTTGAAGATGGCATAGAATCCGTAGTCATCCTTTGCATCTCGACCGTTGAAAAGTTTCGCAACAGCGGAATCGCCGTCGAAGCTCCAGACGCCCGTACCGCCGATGGAGGTGTTCAGGTTGACGATGTCGACCGTCCAACCGAGCTTGTTGTTCGCGTTGTCAATCATCGTGCAGTTCGCCTCGAAAGGCTCGAGGTTCTGCTCGGCGGCAAGGTTCTCCTCACCGAGATAAACCAACAGGTACTTCACGCCACGCTCGGCATCGGCCTCGTAGTCGTTCAGCGACTCCAAATCGGGACGCAGGGCAATCATCGTATGACCCGCCTCGAAGACCGACAGGTCGGCAACCGAAACCGTCAGCTCACCGGTCGACGTCGTAGCCTCGGCCGCTACCGACAGCTTGCCGCTCACGGTAACATCGGACTCCTCAATCATCATGTATTCAGTGCCGTTTGCCTCGTTGTAGGCCTCGACAAGCGAGTTGTCCACGACATAACCGAACTGGATGTCGGTAACGGCTCCCAGCGAGAGCTGCGCCGAGAGCGTCGTCTCGACCTCGGCGCTGTAACCGCCGTCGAGCAGCGAGAGAACCGAGATGTTCTCCACCACGTCACCCATGGTCGACACCTTGATGGTCGTAGTGCCCTTGGTGATAATCAGATACTTCACATAGCCCGTCTCGTCATAGCCGAAACCATTGGGAAGGGCCGGGAGAACAGGAACGAGGTATTCGCCGTCGGCCAGCCCTGCGACATCGACCGTCACGGTCACGTCGCTTTCGCTCTTCTCGGCGCCGGCTGCAAAATGAAGCGGACCGGAGAAGGTAACCAGAGCGGCATCGAGTGTCTGGTATTCGGTACCGTTGTCCTTGTTGAAGCTCTCGACAAGCGCATTGTCAACCGCAAGCGTGATGTCGGTATCGGCCTCGACCACCTGCGACAGGCGAGCCGAAAGCGTGGTGGTGACATCGCCGTAAACGACGCCCGAAGGAGTCACGCTCACCTCGAACGACTCGTTACCGGCCTCGTTGATGGCTACCAGCGTCTTCGAGTAGTCGCCGATGGGGGCGGGGTTCACGGCCTGGATGGCGCGGCGCATGTACTTGTAGGGCATGTCGTTGTGGGCATACTCATACTCCATGTGGTAGGCGCCGAAGCCGCCGCCCACACCCTGCGTCGGGTTGAAGAGGGCCATACCCAGCAGCGAGTTGACCGTCTGGCCGTCACGCGTGGTGTGGCTCACGCCGCCCGTCTTCCAATAGGCCTCGAAGTTCTCGGCGAAGATGTACTTCTCGGGCGACCAGCCTGCATTGTAGGCATTGTTGAAGCGGTTCTGCAGGTCGGTGTAGCCGTACGAGGAGTAGGCCTGCACGATGCCGTAGTCGAAGTACTCGACATACTCGTCCCGGACGGCGAAGGGGACGCCGTCGATGATGAACAGACGGCCCGTGCCCGACTTGGGACCCACGTACTTGCCCATGGCAACAATCAGCTTGTTGAAGAGGTCGGGGGCGGGGTTGCCCACGAAGGGACCCACGGCACCGAAGCCCGGCTCATAGTCGATGTCGATGCCGTCGTAGTTCCACTTGTCCATCGAGTCCTTGCAGTAGGCCTTGGCGTAGGCCTCGATGGCCTCGTCGCAGTAGGGGTCGTCGTACATCGAGGCGAAGGGCTCGGGCATGACGTTCGAGAAGATGGTGTAGGTCACCTTCGTACCCTTGACCTTCTGGACGAACTCCTTGTCGGCCACCTGGGCCGGGGTGAGCGTATGCCACTGGCTCCAGATGGAGATGATGTCCATCGAGTCGGGGCAGTTCGAGATGCGGCTCTGGAACGAGGGGCCCATTGCGGTCCAGCTTCCGTACCAGCCGAATGCGACCTTGTGGTCGGTCTTCTTGTATTCGCGCAGACGCTGGTAGTAGGCGTTGTCGCGATGAATCTGCTCCTGCTCGCTCGGGTTCTGCACGTTCACCCGCTCGGGAGTCGTCTCCTTCTCGCAGCCGGCAAACAGGCTACCCAGCAACAGGGTGCAGAGCGCATATTTAAAGATATTTTTCATCGTTATTCGTCTTAAGGTTTCAGGTTAGTTGTTTTTCTTGTCCCACCAAAGCTTGGTCGAACCCTGATCGGGGCCTCCGAGCAGGCGGATGGCGCGGTTGAGCGCGGCGCGGTTGTTCGAGTACTCCGAGCGGGGGAAGGTCATGCGGCGAATCTGCTCGTTGACATCGACCGTGCCGTTGCTGCGGTCATGCACAATCGAGAAAATCTTGGGATAGCCCGTACGACGGAACTCCGACCAGGCCTCCTGACCGTTGGGGAACATGGCAATCCACTTCTGGGTGATGATGCGCTCGAGCTGCTCCTCCTGGTCGGCGCCGTCGTTCCACTTGACTGTAATCTGCGACGGAGCGCCGATGCTGTAGGCAGTCGTCGACGACGAAGCATCCTCGAATGCGGCCGGCTTGGCCTCGCTCTCGGCATAGGTCGCAGCCTGGGCGGCCGACAGACCGTTCTCGAGGAACGACAGCTCGATACCCTTGTTGTAGAAGGTTTTGGCGTCACCGCCCATTGCCCAGCCGCGCATCGCACCTTCGGCGCGCAGGAAGGCAACCTCCGACGACATGAGCCAGCGTACGGGCGTCGTCTTGTCGACGTTGGGCACCGACATGCCGAGGTAGTACTCCTTGGTGATGGCGGCGATACCGTTGCGCACGCCGTGATACTTGCCGTCCTCGCAGGGCTTGAAGTAGGTTGCGAGACGCGGGTCGCTGTAGCCGTTCAGGTAGGCATCCATCGTGGCGCCCATGCGCGTGTCGGCGTAGGCGTTCCACACCTCCTCGAGCGGGTTGAAGACCTGGATGGAACCGTAGGATGCCAGCGTGGCGCTCTCTTCGGCCGACTCGATGACACCGTCGCGGACAGCCTCTTCGGCCCACGTCTTGGCCTGGTCGGGAATGACGTATACCAGACGCATGGCCATGCGCAGCTTGAGCGAGTTGGCCAGACGCAGCCACTTGGGATAGCTGCCCTGGTAGATGATGTCGACGCTCGAGAGCGGCGTGGCGTCGGGCGAGTTGGTCGCATACTCCTTCAGCACTTCGATGGCCGCATTGAGGTCCTCGAAAATCGACATGTAAACCGTCTCCTGCGAGTCGTAGGGATTCTCCGTCTCACCGAAGTGGGTCACGGGCAGCGGACCGTAGATGTCGGTGGCGCGCTGCAGGGCAAATACCTTGATGACCTCGGCGATGGCGAAGGTATCCTCGGAAATCTGCTCGGCCTCGTAGGCGTAACGCAGCGTCAGCCATGCAGCCATCACGTCGGTGAAGGCTACCGAGAAGGGAACGTTGTTGTAGTCGGTGGCATCGAGCGCATAGGTGGTCGTGTTGACGCCGCCGTTGTCGAACGAGCTGATGGCCGCCATGTAGCCCGAGTAGGAATCACCCATCAGGTTGCAGGCACGCTGGTAGGCATTGGCTCCCTCATCGCTGCAGGGGATGACGGCATCCATCTCCATGGTCGTAATCAGGGTCTTCTGGTCGATATCCTGAGCCGAATCGGGGTCGGTGTTGAACCCTTCGAACCCGCTCGTGCAGGAGCCCAGCATGAGGCCCGAGAGAGCGACTACGAATACCCCTTTGGTCATGTTCAATATGTTTCGTTTCATTGGGTCGGTTGTTTTAGAATTGGAGTCTTACGCTGAAGCCGATGGTGCGGACCGAAGGCTGCATGAAGTAGTCGAGTCCCTGATAGTAGGTACCCGTCGAAGCGGTGATTTCGGGGTCGAACGGAGCCTTGTTGTAGAACATGAAGAGGTTGCGGCCGACGAGCGAAACGCTCATGTTCAGCTTGTCGTTGAACCACTTCGAAGGCAGGTCGTAACCGAGCGTCAGCTCGCGCAGGCGCACGTTGGTCAACGAGTAGACGTAGTGGGACAGCATCGACATACCGTTACCCGAGTTGGCGTAGAAGGTCTTCGCGTCGGGAATCTGCTGCGTGTCGGATACCCATACGCCGCCGTTCTCGCGGGCCTGGGCCGAAGCCTCCGATACACCGTACTCGTCCATCAGGGCCTGCGTGGCCGATACGCCGCGGCCGCCGATACGGGCGTCAATCAGGACGCCGAGCGTGATGCCCTTCCATGCGAACTGGTTGTTCCAGCCCCAGCGGAAGCGGGCCTCGGTGTTACCGCCGTAAATCCACGTGTTGCGGTCGAGAATCACCGTATTGGAGTTGGGGTCGATATAGATTTTGCCGAACTCGTCGGTCTTGAAGCCCGTTACGTAGAAGTCGCCGATGGAGCCGCCCTTCTTGACCTGCATGCGGTAGCCTCCGTAGTCCATGTTGACCTCGTTGACGGTAACCAGGTTGCCGGCCACGTCGCGCGTGCCCTCGGGAACCAGCTCCTTGACCTTGTTGCGGTTCATCGAGAAGTTGA
Source organism: uncultured Alistipes sp. (assembly GCA_900542505.1). GTDB lineage: Bacteria > Bacteroidota > Bacteroidia > Bacteroidales > Rikenellaceae > Alistipes > Alistipes stercorigallinarum. Next base: position 39,029 of record UQNV01000007.1, on the reverse strand, counting down.
CGTTGGTCGACCACGAGAAGTCGCGCCACTTGTTCTTGTAGCCCACAACGGCCTCGATACCCCAGTTGTTCACCTTACCGGCGTTGATGTAGGCCTGCTTGTAACCCGTGCTGGGAGGTGCGTCGTACTTGAAGAGCTGGTTGTAGGTGTTGGTGTTGTAGTAGGTAGCATCCAACCAGAACTTGTTGCCCAGGAACTTGGCGTTGAGACCCACCTCGAACGACTTGGTACGCTCGGGCGTCAGGTTGACGGCCGGTGCGGCGGCCTCCGACGAGACGATACCGCCCACGTTGATGGGGTAGTTGCGGCCCGTGATGTAGCGCTCGGGGGCGTTACCTACCTCGGCATACGAAGCGCGCACCTTGAGGAACGAAATGCCTGCCTTCGAGAGGTCGGTCATCGACGAAATCACGGCCGAGAGACCCACCGAGGGATAGAAAATCTTGTAGTCGCCGGTGAAGGCCAGCTGCGACGCCCACTCGTTGCGGGCCGTCACGTCGAGGTAAATCATACCCTTCCAACCCAGCTGGAGCGTTGCGTAGACGGCCTGCACCTGGTCGTGGTAGCGGCTGATGTAGGGCTTCGTCTGCGAGTGCTTCATGTCGATGTTGTAGAGGGTGAACTTGTTGGGCTGCGTAGCCAGATGGCCCTCGAAGCCGGTCACCTTGTTCTTGTCGTCCATGAGGCTGGCACCCAGGTTGAACTGCAGCGAAAGGCGGTCGTCGAGGAACATCTTGTCGATGCTCAGCAGGGCGTCGGCATAGAGATTGTTGTGGGTAGCCGTGTGGTCGAGGTAGTTACCGTACTCCGAAGCGAAGAGCTCGTCCGACGATGCGTAGATTTTACGCGTGTAGTTCATCGTCGTGTTGTCCATGCGGACGCGGCCCGTCAGGCTCATCCAGTCGGTGATGTCCCACTTCATCGTACCGTTGAAGGTGTAGCGGTGCGCCGTGTTCTCGAAGAGCTCGCGGTTGGTCACCCAGTAGGGGTTCTCGACACCGGTGAGGAACTCGAGGGGCCAGAACTGCTTCATGTAGCCGGCCGTAGCGTCGTAGCGCTCGTAAATCTGGTACTTGCGGATATCGTCACCGCGCGGGAAGAGGTAAATCGGAATCAGCGGGTTGTGGTAGAGACCCTGCACGAGCGAGTTGCGGTCGTACTGGCGCATGTAGGTGGCACCCACGTCGAGCGTCAGCTTGTCCTTCACCAGCTCCGTCGTGTTGCGCAGCGAGAAGTTGTAGCGGTTGTAGACGTTGTTGGGGATGATACCGCGCGAGTTGACCGAAGCGGCCGAAGCGTAGGTCTGGTTGCGCGAGTTGCCGGCCGATACCGACACCGAGTTGGTCGTGTTGTAGCCGGTCTGGAAGAAGTCTTTCGGGTCATAGGAAGTAGGATGGGCCAGACGCGAACCCCAGCTCATCGAGGGCGAGGTCTCGTCGGTGCCGTAGCGGTTCTGGAACTGCGGCATCACGAACGGGGTCGTGAAGGTGGTGTTGTTCGAGTAGTTCACCTGCAGGCGGCCCTCCTCACCCTTCTTGGTGGTGATGAGAATCACACCGTTGGCACCCTGCGAACCGTAGAGCGCGGCTGCCGTTGCACCCGACAGAATCGACATCGACTCGATGTCCTCGGGGTTGAGGTTCGAGATACCCTCGTAGTCACCGCCGTCGGGCGTCTCGAACATACCGGCCGTCTGCTCCGAACGGAGGCTCGGCATCGGGATACCGTCGATTACGTAGAGGGCGTTGTTGTTGCCGTTGATGGACTTCACACCACGCATCACCACGCGGGTCGAACCACCCGTACCCGAGGCGCTGGCGTTAATCTGGAGACCGGCAACCTTACCCGAGAGGGCATTGACGAAGTTGGCGTCCTTCACACCGTTGACGATGTCGCCCGACACCTCCTGCACGTTGTAGGTCAGCGCCTTCTCCGAGCGCTTGATACCGAGGGCGGTAACCACCACGGCGTCGAGCACCTCGGTGTCCTCGTGCATGACGATGTTCAGAGGCGCGTTGCCCGTTACGGGAACCTCCTGCTTGGCATAGCCGATGAGCGATACCTCGAGCACGTCGCCCGGCTTGGCCTGGGGCAGCGTGAAGTTACCGTCCAGGTCGACGGCCACACCGACGGTCGTACCCTTGATGACCACCGTGGCGCCAATCAGGCCGAGGCCCTTGGCGTCCTTGACCGAACCCGATACGCCCTTGGCGCCCTTGGCGGGCTGGGCGGCAACCTGGTCAGCCGTCTTCGAAAGCACAATATGCTTGTCCTTGACCGTGTAGTTGATACCCCGGCCGGCGAAGAGCTGGTCGAGTGCGGAAGGAAGAGCCGCATCGCGCGCCGTGAGGCTCACCTTCTCGGCGGGGTTGATGTCGGAGGTATTGTAGACGAACGAGAAGCCCGTCTGCTCCTGAATAGTCTGGAAAACTTGGGAAATGGATGCGTCGCGCACCTCTACGGTGACACGAGGCTCAGCGGTCTGCGCGGATACCTTCAGGCCGAAGCATGAAAAGAGCAGGACCGGAACAATCAACAGGCAACGGAGACGTGCGCATACACGTTGTACTCCCCCTGCCTGCGACAAGGTTTGTTTTTTCATTGGTTGTTTTAGGTTTGAATTAGAAATTCTGGTGATTTTTCGCCGCCTCGTAGGCGACGTCCGGTCGGGTAGTAGTTATCTACTCATAGGCAAATCTGGTTTTTTTCGTTATTATTCCGTTTATTCGATTTATCGGCAGAATGGGCGGCCGCCGGGGCCAGCCCGTCAATTGGCATAGAGCTCGATATCCTCGCAGTTCACCTTGTAGTGGAACTTGTAGGTGAGCTGAAGCACCGACATGATGTGGTAGATGCCGTCCTCGAGGTGGAAGTCGCCCGAGAAGCGCTCCTTGCGCAGGCTGTCGTCCATGAAGCGCACCGTGACGTTGTAGTAGCGCTCCAGCTCGGCCACAATCTCCTCGAAGGTGTTCTGTTCGAAGCGGAAATGGCCCTCAATCCAGTCAATCGAGTTGCCGGCCGCCTCGCAGTTGTGCAGCTGCATGTATTTGGTCCGGGTGTCGAAGACCAGCATCTGCGACGGGCGCAGGCGGACCGAATAGTCCTCGCTGCCCGAGACGGAGGCAGCCACGGCTCCTTCGAGCAGCACGGAGGTCACACAGTGGCGCGCATTGTCGTTGCGGATGTTGAATTTCGTGCCGAGCACCTTGACATCCAGGCCGCCGCTCGAGACGATGAAGGGCGACGCGGGGTCGTGCTCCACCTCGAAATAGGCCTCGCCGGTCATCGTCACGCGGCGTTCGCGCGAGAAGAGCGGAGTGCGGTACTCGACGCGGCTCGACGAGTTGAGCCACACCTTCGTACCGTCGGGCAGCTCGACCTGCGAGCGTTCGCCCAAATCGGTGTAGACCACCACGGGGCGCTCGAGCCGCTCGGCAAGCGAGACGGTCTTCACGGCAGCGCCGGCGACGAGCAGCACGGCAGCCGCTGCGGCGGCCGAGCGCCACACCCAGCGGCGGACGATGCCCCGGCGCGGGTGCATCCGCGACTTGAGGGCGCGCAGCGAGCGCTCGACATCGACCTCCTCCGAAGCGCGGAGCCGGTCGTTGAGGTACAATATATAATAGACCTCGCCCAGCATCTTGCGATTGGCGGGCGAAGCATCGTACCACGCCTCGATTTCGGCGGCTTCGGCAGCTTCGAGCTCACCGCGCAGGTAGGCGGCAAGCCGTTCTTCGGTCATTTCGGACATCTGGTATGGCTCCATTCGGGTCTTCATCTGATAGTAATACAATCGAGCGGGGCGGGTTACTAACCGTCCTGCATATTTTTTCAAAAAAATTTCGGACACCCTGCAAATCCGCACCGCCGAAGGCGATGCCGCGCCGGAAACCGGGGAGGAGGGAGGGGGCAGAGAGGAGCGGAGAGGGACCGCAGGGCCGGCTGCAACGGATTGGGACCGCTCCGGAGCCTGCCGCAGAGGGCGCGGCAGCACGGAAGACGGTACAACGCGGCGGGACAGCACGCAGGGCCGGCAGAGGCAAAAGACAGCCCGGCGCGGCAGACTGCGCAACGCGGCGGGCGGAACGGGACGGCGGGCGCATGCTCATCGTCCTTCGGGCCAGAAGAGAAGCACGATGAGCGGCCAGTAGTCGCTTAGCTCCTCGCGCAGGAAGCGCACCGTCTGCCCGATACGGTAGTTGACCGTCTGGGGCGATACGTGAAGCTCCTCGGCGATTTCGCGATGGGTCTTGCCCTCGAGCCGGTGCATCCGGAAGGTCTGCTGGAACTCCTCGGGCATGCGCCGCAAGGCTGCGGAGAAACGCCGCACCAATTCGCTCTCGAAGTAGAGGTCGGGGTCGTCGAACTCCTCCTCGAAATCGGCGGCGAGCTGCCGGATGACCCGGCTCTTGATGCTGTTGCGGGAGACGCTGTTGAGCGACTTGTTCTTGACAATGGTGAAAAGCAGCGACTTGAGGGGCATCTCGGGGATGAGCGTCCGGCGATTCTCCCAGAGCCACATGAGCGTATCCTGCACCAGCTCCTCGGCCCGGGCCAAGGGGACGAATCGGGAGGCATAGGCGCACAGCGGTCGGTAGCTCTGGCGAAACAGAGCGTCGAAACAATGCTCGTCCCCGTTGCGAAGTGCATCGACAACCCGGCGGTTGTCCCCGAAATCAAACTTGTCGTGTATCTCTTTCATCGTCTGACGGCTCACCGGCAAAGGCTCCGAAGAGGGGCTTTCGCCACGAAATGCAAAACACCTCTGAAAACAAAAATACTATTTCGTCGCAAAAATACAAAAAAGGTCACCGATTTCCTTCCGAAAAAAACGTCTTTCCGGTACAAACGAGCCAACCGGGAACATTCCAGCCTCACTGCAGCCCCTTCCATCCCCTCGTGCTCGGAACCAGCATACACCCATGTACAAAATGCGGTAGACCGCTACACGTCACTGTATGGCGCTCCGCTGCGCTCGGAACATCGAACCGGAGCGGGAGAAGGGCGACCCTCGGCAAGACCCGATGCGGGAGATGCGCCAAAAGAGCGGCGCGAACGCCCCTTTTATCCGATTTTGACGTATCTTTGCAGGGAGGCGAATCCGACGGGGCCGTACCGAACGACCGCAGCCCCTCGGGAGAAGAGGGAGGCATCCCCTTCTGACGCTCCACGGATATCGGAGATTCGCAGCCATGCGCGGCCGGAGCCGGTATGGGCGGGGACAGAGCATCGCAACTGCCGCCCGGCCGGAGGCGGGACAGGGACAGGAAATCACCGCGAGACCCTCGCCCGATGCCCCGGAACTCCGCGAGCAACGAAAAACGCCCTCCCGGGGGAGCTGTCCGCGGGAGAGAAAGAGAGACATCCGACCATGAAACGAACGCTCACATACCTGTTGCTGCCCCTGATGCTGCTCGGCTTCACCTGCTGCGGCGGACAGCGGGCCGCCGAGGCGCAGTTCGGAGCCGCGGACGCAGTACTCGAATCGGCGCCCGACAGCGCCCTGCAGCTGCTCCGCGCCATCGACACCGCGACGTTCCGCACCGAGCGGCAGCGGATGCGGTGGCGGCTGCTCACCGCCCGTGCACAGCTGCTCTCCGACGAGGAGCGGCTCGACGAGGCCTTCACCGCCCCGCTCTACGCCTACTACGAGAGCCACGGGCCGAAGGAGCAGCAGGCTGTGGCCGCCTACATCCATGCCAAGGCGTGCCAGGATGCCGGCAAGCTCGACGAGGCGGTCAAGGCCTACACGCGGGCGGCCATCTGCGCCGAGGCATGCCCCGACGACCGGGAAATCATGCTGCTGCTCGGCGCCGTATGCCACACCCTCGGGGCGCTTCACCTCGAACAGGGCTACAACGTCGAGGCCGAGGAGGCTTTCCGCAAGGCGGTCGCCATCGGCTCACGGTACGGCGACCCCGAGTCGGAGGGATATGCACGCTTCATGCTCTCGGCGGCGCTCTGCATCCAGAAGCGCTTCGACGAAGCCATCGAGGCGCTGGCGCCGCTGGTCGAGGCGCGCGACACCATCCGCTTCCGCTACTTCGCTCAGCAGATTACGCTCCAGAACCTGCTCTACCACGCCTATGCCGACGACTGGAGCACGGAGCGGCTTCTGGCCGAGCGGGCCCGCATCGACCTCGGGGCCATCGACTCGGCGCCGCTCTCCTACGGCCGCGCCTCGACGGACGACTCGCAGCGCACCTTCTACGACATCGCCTCGACCATCCTCTTCGCCAAAATCGGGCAGCTCGACTCGGCCCGCTACTATGCCGACCGGGTGCTCGCCCGCACGACCGTCTACCACCAGGGCAACCTCGACACCTACCGCATCGCCGCCGGAATCTACCACGGGCAGGGCGACGACGCGACGGCCTACGCCCACGCCTGGCGCTACATCGAGATGCAGGACTCGCTCGAAGCCGCGAACCGCGACGCGCTCTCGGTACAGCTCGAGCGGCAGTTCCGGACCGAAAACGCCGCGGCGCTGCGCGAAACGAGGCTGCGCTACGACGTATGGATTGCGCTGCTGGTCTGCCTGCTGCTGGCGCTGCTGGCCGTCGGGCTCGTGGGGGCCTACCGCCGCAAGCTGCGCCAGCGCGACGAGCGCATCGGCGAGTATCTGGCGCTCATCGACTCCTACCGCGAATCGCAGGACAGCCTCACCTCGCGGCTCGACGCCTCGGACAGCCGCGAGGCGGCTCTCAAGGAGCTGCTCAAGGGGCGTTTCGCCCACATCCGCGACATCGCCGCGACCTGCTACACCTATGGCGAGGGGGCGCGGCTGAGCGAGAAGATGCGCGAGCTGGCGCTCAGCCCCGCCATGCTGGCCGACGTGGTGCGCATGGCCGACCTCTACAACGAGGGGGCCGTCAGCCGGCTGCGCGAGGCCTTTCCCGAATGGACGAAGCGCAACCACGACTTCGCGGCGCTGGTCATCGCGGGATTCTCGCCGCAGGAGATTTGCGTCATGCTGGGCATGACGCCCAACGGCGTCTATACGCTCAAATCGAAACTCAAACGGCGCATCGCCGAATCGGACATCGCCGCGCGGGAGGAGCTGCTGCGCTTCTTCGCATAGCGGGGCCGGCGGGCGGCGCTCCGGCGAGCTGTGCTTCGGCAGAGCCGTAAGACTGGCAGACGGAACTTCGGCCGGGCCGCAGAAGTCAGCTGACGATACTTCGGCAAGCAGCGCTCCGGCAGACAGTGCTCCGGCAGGGCCGCAAGACCGGCAGACAGCGCTTCGGCAAGCTGTGCTTCGGCCGGGTCGCAAGACAGGCAGACAGTGCCCCGGCAGGCAGCGGGCGGAGCGTCGGAGGGGTGGCAAGCTGTGCTCCGGCAGGGCCGCAAGACCGGCAGGCAGCGCTTCGGCGAGTTGTGCTTCGGCAGGGTCGCAAGACCGGCGGGCAGTGCCCCGGCAGGCAGCGGGGCGGAGCGTCGGCGGGGCGGCAAGCCGCACATCCCGCCGTGCAAGAAAATTTTCCGTAAACAACCTTCATACAGAGCATATTGCGCCGGCGCGGGCAAGATATTGTCCGCACCGGCAAGGTGCTTCGGTGCGTATCTTTGTCGAAAAGAAACCCCATTGTCCAGGAACCCTACGCATCGATTACTTATGAAACGACATCTGATTTTTCTGCTCGTACTGCTTCATCTCTTCACCGCCCCGCTCGTGGCACAGCCGCTGACCGGCGGGACGGCCCGCAAGGCGGCCGGCATCGCGCCCGGGGAGCATCCCGGGGAGCCGGGTGCGACGGTGGAGGGGCGCGTGGTGGACCGTGCCGGCGAGCCCGTGCCGGGCGTTGCGGTGGTGATGCTCGACCGCGACTCGCTCTACGTGGCCGCAGCAGCCAGCGGCGCCGACGGCCGATTCCGCATCGACTCGCGGGTACGGCCCTACCGCCTGCTCTTCCAGCATCTGGCCTACGAGGTGCGCACGCTCGAAGGGGCGGCCGACCGCGTGGGCGACATCGCGCTCAACGATGCCGCAACGGCCATCGAGGGGGTGGTCGTCAGCGCCGAACGGCCCGTGGTGCGGGTCGAGGAGGGAAAGCTCTCCTACGACCTCGGGGCGGCGACGAAGGGCATGGCCGTCAACAACGCCTATGAGGCCATCGAGCGGCTGCCGGGTGTCTCGACGCAGGACGGGCGGCTGACGCTGGCCGGTGCGGGCGGCGTGACGGTCATCCTCAACGGCAAGCCCACGACGATGAGCGCCGACCAGCTCGAATCGCTGCTGCGCTCGACCCCCGTCGAGCGCGTCGAGCGGGCCGAGGTGATGTACAGCGCCCCGCCCCAGTACCACGTGCGCGGTGCGGCCATCAACCTCGTGCTGCGCCACGGCGGCGAACGCTCCTTCTCGGGCCAGCTCCACGGCCAGTATGCCAACAACTGCTTCGGCTCGTGGGAAGGGGGCGGCAACGTGGTCTACACCTCGCCCAAGTGGTCGGCCGACCTCAACTACACGGGAGGCTCCGTCCACAACCGCCGCTACTTCGAGCTGCGCTCGCTCCACGACTTCGAGGGCGAGCGGTACGACATCGCCCAGCAGGAACGCATCACACAGGAGGCCTCGTACCATCAGCTGCGCGCCTCGCTCGACTGGACCCCGTCGGAGCAGAGCCGCCTGAGCGCCGCCTATACGGCCTCGTTCAATCCCGACAGCAAGGGGCTCTCGCTCAGCTCGGGCAGCTTCGTCTCCTCGCGTTCGGACAACAGGACCGAGTCGCAGATGCACAACCTGGCGCTCCGCTACCGGGCCCCCTTCGGGCTCGACCTCGGGGCCGACTACACCTGCTACCGCAACCCCGAGCGCTCGGCCCAGCGGAACGACTACGCCTCGGGGCAGCAGAACGCCTTCGACATCGTCTCGGGACAGGTCATCGACCGGCTGAACGTCACGGCCGACCAGCAGGTGGCTCTGGGCGCCAGGTGGAAATTCAACACGGGAGGCGCCTTCGGCTGGGCCGAGAGCCACGACTGGCAGCGCTACCTGCCGCGTGAGGGGAGCATCGACGCCTCCGACACCGAATCGCGGCTCAACGAGTACACGGCCAACCTCTACGCCGGGGCGAGCCGCCAGCTTGCGAAGGGAAGCCTCTCCTTCTCGCTCGCCGGCGAATACTACCGGATGGGCGACTACGAGAACTGGTCGCTCTATCCGCAGGCGTCGTTCAACTGGATGTTCTCGAAGGAGCACATGCTGCAACTGACCCTCTCGTCGGACAAGAGCTACCCCTCCTACTGGGAGATGCAGGGGGCGGTCTCCTATGTCGACGGATACTCGGAGATTCACGGAACGCCCGGGCTGCGGCCGGCGAAGAACTACAGCGCCCAGGCGCTCTACATGTACCGCTCGAAGTACATCTTCATGCTCTTCTGGAACGAGATGCCAGACTACTTCACCCAGACCGCCTGGCAATCCTCCGAGCGGCTGGCGCTCATCTACCAGACGCTCAACTGGGACACCAACCGGCAGTGGGGCGCCAACGTCATCGTCCCCTTCAAGGCGGGGCAGTGGCTCGAGTCGCGGCTGGTCTTCACGGGGCTGCACCTCACGCAGCGCTGCGACCGCTTCCACGACATCGGCTTCGACCGCTCGAAGTGGGTCGGCGTCGTGCGGATGGACAACACCTTCCGACTGAGCCGCAAGCCCGACCTGACGCTCGACCTCTCGGGCCACTACCAGAGCACGGCCATCCAGGCGACCTACGACGTGGAGCCCGTCTGGCAGATTGACGCCGGGGCCAAGTGGAGCTTCGCACGGGAGCGCGCCAGCCTCACGGTGCGCTGCACGGACCTCTTCGGGACCTCGATGCCCTACACCAAAATCCGCTACCGCGGGCAGCATCTCGACATGGATTCGGGCTTCTATACGCGGACGCTCACCGTGCGGCTCGCCTACCGTTTCGGCGGCTACAAGGAGCGGAAACACGCGAAGGTCGACACCTCGCGCTTCGGCCACTGATTCCGCGCAGGAGGCGGGGCCGAACAGCGGAAAGCGGAAGCGCTGGCCCCGCGCAGAAGAGGAGGGGCCGGGATGGGCGGCGACAACCGGCGGGGAGATGCCGCGCGCCGAGCACATGCCGGCAAGGCAGAGCCCGCGCGAGAGAGGCGGGGAGCAGCAGGGTTATATTTCGTTTCGATTTCGAAGTACGGCAAATTTATTTCGAATAAAAAGCGGACAATTTCGAATTTTTCCTATATTTGTCGTGTAAAACCCTGAAAACCCGAACGGAACCATGAAAAAACTGCTTCTGCTTGCCATCGCCGCCCTGCTGCTGCAGGTCGACACGGCCGCCGCATGGGGGCGCACCGGACACGACGCCATCGCCTACATCGCCGAATGCCACCTGACGCCCCGCGCACGCCGCGCCATCGAACGCTACCTCGGCCACTCGATTGTCTACGAAGCCTCGTGGATGGACGACTGGCGCTCCGAACCCGAGTACCCCTGGGGACGCGCCATCCATTCGGCCTCGGTCGACGAAAACCTCGACTACATGCCCGACAAGCGCGGCGATGTCGTCTCGTCGCTCGAACGCTCCATCGAGGCGCTCGGCGACTACCGCACGCTGGACGACTCGACGGTCGTCGCCTGCCTGCGCAGCATCATCCACTTCATGGGCGACATGCACTGCCCGGGACACGTACGCTACGGCGGCGGCAAGCTGAAGAGCTATGCGGTCTATTTCGACGGCCGCAAATACAACTACCACAGCGTCTGGGACGACGGCATCCTGCAGGCGGCCCACCGCTGGGGCTACATCGAGTACGGCCACCAGCTCGACCGCTGCCGGAAGGAGGAAATCCGCGAAATCTGCAGCGGCACGCTGCGCGACTGGTTCCGCGAGAATGCCGAGACGAGCCGCCACATCTACGAGCTGGTCGCTCCCGAACAGCACCTCGATGCACGCGAGGCGAGGTCGTTCTTCAACCACACCCACGCGATGGCCGAACGGCAGATTCTCCGCGCCGGATACCGGCTGGCCCACGTACTCAACGAACTCTTCGGATAGCGGCGCCGCACCCGGCCCCATGCAGACGAACGGCCCTCCTTTCGAAAGGAGGGCCGTTTTTCACGGTGCGGCGGAGCGCCGCAAGAGGCTCCGTCAGCGGGGCATCGGCAGCGAGATGGTGCGGGCGTCGAGAAACGAATCGGGATAGGGGCCCCAGTTCCAGGCCTGGCCGTTCGAGAGGACGAAGTGCGGACCCAGAAGCGTCATGTTGTCGACCACGCGCACCTGCCGCGGAAGCTGCTCCTCACGGATGGCCACCACCGAGGACATCGACACCACGGGCTGGACCGGCAGCGGCTCCATGGAGCGGTAGTCGGGCTGCCACAGCGAGCGGCTTGCCAGCGAATCGATGCGCCGCAGCACCTCCGCCTCGCCGAAATCGGAGCGCACGGTATCGCGCCGCAATGCAGGCCGTTCGGACCGGGATACGCGCGGCGGCTGCGCCCACGCGGCCCCCGCAGAGAGAAGCAGCACGAATGCCGCACACAACAGATTTCTTTTCATGGACAGTACCTCCTTTCTCTTTTTTCGCTTCGGGAGAGAGCGTGCGTCTCAGAACACCTCCTGCAGAATCCGCACCGACTGCACGGCGCTGATGGCATCGAGGTGGTAACCGTAGTAGTCGAGCATCGCGTTGAGAAAATCGACCCGACGGGTACGGTTGAGCGCGATGTCGCCCAGACGGTCCACGTCGCAGCCCATCAGGTGGTGCAACGTGCGGGCGTTCTCCTCCCTCATCATTAAAACGCTGTGCGCGGGGGTTTTCGTATAAAGACCCTCGCGAATATCGAACCAGTCGCCGTCGTGGTAATCGTTGCCCGGGAAAAAGCCCAGGAAGCGGCTCAGGCGGGCCAGGAACCAGAGGTGGAAGTTGGCCACCCCCTCCTCCATCGCGTCGAGCGCCGACACGCAGCTCCAGACGAACTCGAAGAGCCCCTCGTTGGGTTCGCTCTCCTTGACCAGCCGGTAGAGCACCTCGGCCATGAAGAGCGCCACGGTCGACTTGCGCACGTCGAACGGCAGCGTACGGAGCACGATGCCGCTGCGCACCTCGCGGAAGCGGTCCATCTGCCGGTGCGGCGATTCGAGCCCCTCGAACTCGAGGGCGAACATCGGCTGGAAGAGGGCCAGCTTCGAGCCGCGCCCGCGCGTGCTGCGGACCCCCTGCACCATATAGCTGCGGCGGCCGCCCACGTCGGTGAGCAGAAAGACGACCATCGACGAGTCGCCGTATTTGAGCGTGTGGAGCACGATGCCGCGCCCTTTGTAACTTTTCACGTTTCCGGATTGCTGTACGACACAATGAGACGGAGCGGAGCCTCGCCGCCCCGAAGCGGACGGAGGCGGGTCAGGCCCGGTCGCGGCGCAGATGGAGCAGCTGCCAGCCGTCGCGCTCGCGACGGCCGACGAGGCTGAGGCCCAGCTCCTCGCCGCGGGCGGTGAGCGCCGGGACATCCTCCGCAAGGAAGCCGCTCAGCACAAGGTCGCCACCCGCGGAGAGCGTCGCCGCATAGGCGGGCATGTCGGCCAGGAGGATGTTGCGGTTGATGTTGGCCAGGATGAAGTCGAAATGCCGCCCGGCCAGCAGCTGCGCATCGCCCAGCAGCGCTTCGACCCGCTCGCCGACGCCGTTGGCGGCGGCATTCTCGCGGCTGTTCTCCACGGCCCAGTCGTCGATGTCGATGGCCGTCATCCGCCCGGCGCCGCACAGGAGCGCCAGGATGGCCAGCACGCCGGTGCCGCACCCCATGTCGAGTCCGCAGCGTCCGGCAACCCCCAAATCGAGCGTCGCCGAGGCCATGAGCCACGTGGTGGCGTGGTGTCCCGTGCCGAACGACATGCGCGGCATGATGACCACCTCGGCCACTCCCCGGGGCGCAGGCGCGTGGAACGGGGCGCGGATGAGCAGCCGCCCTTCGACCTCGACGGGCGGGAAGTTGCGCTCCCAGAGGGCATTCCAGTTCTGGGTCTCGATGGCGACGTAGCGCCCCTCGAGGCCCCGGCTGCCGAGCATCGCATCGACTTCGGCCTTGCAGTCGGCCAGCCGCTCGCCCGGGATGTAGGCCTTGAGCAGACCGGCCTCGGTCTCGAAGCTTTCGAAGGGGAAGTCGGCCAGCTCGGCCGTCAGAATCTCGCTCTCCTGCTCGTCGCGGCAGGGTACATTCAAGACGACGTAGTCCATAATTATGTAAAATTTTTCGTACCTTTGAGGACAAAGTTACGGATAATCTTCGGAAACACGCCCCGTCAGATGGCAGAAAATACGAAAAAATGGGAGGAGGAGGCACGGCGTTACCGCATCTACATCCGGCTCGAAAAACGGCTGTCGGAGAACACCGTCGCCTCCTACATGCGCGACCTCGGGCAGTTCGCGCACTTCATCCTGCGGCAGTACGACGTCGCCCCGCGCAAGGTCGAACCGCAGATGGTCGAACGCTACATGGGCTGGCTCTACGAACGCGGCCGCGAAAAGGCCTCGCAGGCCCGGGCGCTCAGCGGCGTGAAGAGCTTCTTCAACTACCTGCTCGTCGGCGACAAAATCGAGGCGTCGCCCGCCGAGTTCGTCAACGCCCCCAAATTCGGGCGGCAGCTGCCCGACGTCCTCTCGACCGAGGAGATTGACCGCATCATCGCCGCCGTTGACACGAGCACGACCAAGGGGCTGCGCGACAGCGCCATGCTCGAGGTGCTCTACTCGTGCGGACTGCGCGCCTCGGAGCTCACCTCGCTGCGGATGAGCGACCTCTTTTTCGGCGAGGGCTACATCCGCGTCATCGGCAAGGGCGACAAGCAGCGGCTGGTCCCCATCAGCAGCGTGGCGCGCGACAAAATCCAGCGCTACCTCGAAAAGCGGCGCGAAATACGCACCAGCGACGACGCCGTCTTCCTCAACAACCGGGGCACGCGGCTGACGCGCGTGATGCTCTTCACCATCATCAGGCAGGCGGCGCGCCGCGCCGGCATCACGAAGCACATCAGCCCCCACACCTTCCGCCACTCGTTCGCCACCCACCTGCTCGAGGGGGGCGCCAGCATCCGCCAGGTGCAGGAGATGCTGGGCCACGAGAGCATCCTGACCACCGAAATCTACACCCATCTGGACAACGACCGCCTGCGCGAGACGGTCGAGAAACACCTGCCCGTCTGAGCGCCGCATGCCGGCAAACGGAGCGCCCGACAGCGACGGGAATGCCGGGAGCAAAACGTCGGGAACGGAGCGCCCGACGGCGACGGGAATGCCGGAAGGCAGAGCGCCCGGATGCCGGAAAACAGGTCGCCCGGATGCCGGAAGGCAGGTCGCCGGCGAAGGCAACCCGGCCGGGAATTTGGCAATAAGGGCTCCTTGTGCTATCTTTGTCTCATGCAGGAGTCGAAGTTCGTCAAAACGAAAATCGCCGCGGGATATCTGCTGCTGGTCGCTGCGGCGCTGCTTGCGGTGGGGTATGTCTACCGCGAAACGGTCCGCGTCTCGGCCCCCGACGATACCTACACGCTGCTGCTCGTCAAACGCAACATGGCGGGCGAAACGCTCTACCACCTCTATCGGGCCGAAAGCTACGGCCAGCTGATGATTGCCGGCTACAACTCCTACGACGCCCGCTACCGCAACGAAATAGCCACCGTACGCCGCTGCCTCGATTCGCTGCGCAGCCTCTCGTCCGACGCCGATTCGCTGCAGCGGCTCCGGCTCGACAGCATCGGACGGCTGCTGAGCGACAAGGAGCGCCGCACGGCGGGGCTGCGCCGCTCGATACGCTCGGCCGGAACCGCCAGCCTGCTCGACGCCAACATCGAACAGCTCCTCGCGCGGCTCGACACGCTCGCCGCCGCCGACTCGATGCTCGCCCGGCCGCCCGTGCGGAGCGTCATCGCCGAGGACACCGTCGCCACACCCCGTCCCAAGCGCCGCTTCCTCCGCCGCATCGCCGACATCTTCAGCCCCCCGAAGGAGGACTCGACGCTCGTCATCTCGCGACGCGAGGTGGTCGACTCGCTCCCCCCGGCCGCCGCGCTGCGGGACACCATCGGCGCGGTGCTCCGCCAGCTGCAGGACAAGGTGACCAGCCAGCGGCTGGCCATCTACGACAAGGCGTGGGGCGAAGGGCTGCGCCTGCGTGCGAACAACGAACTGGTCGACGACAAAATCTACCGCCTCATACGCGACTTCGAGGCGGAGGAGACCGCCTACCTGCTCGACCGCATCGAGCGCAACGAGGCGCTGCGCAAACGCAACACCCGGCTGCTCGGAGGCATCGCCTCGTCGGCCGTCGCCCTCATGCTGCTCTTCGTGGCCATTCTCTGGCGCGACGTCAACCGCAGCAACCGATACAAACGCCGGCTCGAACGGGCCGACCGCGAAAAGGCCGCCCTGCTCGATGCCCGCGAAAAGCTGATGCTGGCCGTCACGCACGACATCAAGGCCCCGCTCGGAGCCATCATGGGCTATACCGAACTGCTCGAAAGGCTCACCACCGACGAACGGGCCCGCCACTATCTGGAGCACATCACCCGCTCGTCGGAGCATCTGCTCGCGCTGACGCGCAGCCTGCTCGACTTCTACCGGCTCGACATCCACAAGATGGAGCTCAACGAGGTGCCCTTCATCCCCGAGCGGCTCTTCGAGGCCATCCGCGGGGGCTTTGCCGCCCAGGCCGGGGCCAAGGGGCTGAGCCTTACGCTCCGCACGACGCCCGAATGCCGCCGCGAGGTGACGGGCGACGCCGCACGCATCCGCCAGGTGGCCGACAACCTGCTCTCGAACGCCCTGAAGTTCACCGACTCGGGCAGTGTGGACATCTCGCTCGAACGCGACGGCGGGCAGCTGCGCTTCTCGGTGCGTGACACGGGCCGCGGCATCCGTCCCGAGGAGCAGGAGCGCATCTTCCGCGAATTCGAACGCTGCGGCTCGGCCCGGGGCGTCGAGGGATTCGGCCTGGGGCTCTCGATTGTCGACCGGCTCGTCGGGCTGCTCGGAGGCAGGATTTCGCTCGAGAGCCGCCTCGGCGAGGGAAGCTGCTTCACGGTGACGCTCCCGGTGGGGGAGGCTCCGCCCGCCGGACGGTCCGGGGAGCCGGACGGCGGCGACGATACGCTGCGCGGCAGGTCGCTGCTGGTGGTCGACGATGACCCGCTGCAGCTCGAGCTGACGGAGGCGCAGTGCCGCCGGGCGGGCATACGCGCCGCCTGCTGCCAGTATCCCGAATATGCGGCGCGGCTGGTGACCGAGGGGCGGTTCGACGTCGTGCTGACCGACATACAGATGCCCTCGGCCGACGGGTTCCGCGTCCGCGAGGAGGTGCAGCGCGCCGCGCCGGGGATACCCGTCATCGCCGTGACGGCACGCAGCGAGACCGACGAACTCGTCGGGGCGGGATTTGCCGCCGCACTGCGCAAGCCCTTCACCGGGGCGGAACTGTGCGCCACGCTGCGGTCGGTGCTCTGCCCCGACGGCAGGAGCGGCGGTTCGCCCGCCGGACCCGTCACAACGGCCGAAACGGACGGGACCGCAGGCTGCACAACGGGCCAAACCGAGCCGCAGGGGGCCGCGGAAACGCCGGCAGCGGAGCGCTGCGGGAAGCCGGAGCTGCGACAGCGCCCCGAAGGGGCGGCTGAGGAAGGCCCCGCAAACGACGGCGTCCCGGCCGTCGAAGGGGCGGCCGAGGAGGCGATGCCCGACTTCGGGCGGCTGACGGCCTTTGCGGGTGACGACGCCGAGGCGGCGCAGGAGATTCTGCGTTCGTTCGTCCGGCAGCACACCGAGAGTCTCCGCACGCTGCGCCGGGCTCTGGACGAAGGCGATGCGGCGACGCTGCGCCGGACGGCTCACCGGATGCTCCCCCTCTTCGCCATGCTCGGCGCCGACGGGGTGACCGAAACGCTGCGCCGCGCCGAACGGCTCGAAGGCGACCTCACGCCGCAGCTGGCCGAGGAAATGGCCCGAGCCTGCGAAAATGCGCAGCGCATCGTCGATTTCGCCCGAAAAACGGTATCTTTGTCCCCTGACGTGTCGCCCAAAGCATCCGAAAAATGAAAGAGAAGATGATTAAAATACTGATTGTCGACGACGACATCACCTTTGCGCTGATGCTTCGCACGTGGCTCGGGAAACAGGGCTTCGAGGCGCAGACCGCATCGACGGCCGAAGCGGCCCGCAAGCTGCTGTCGTCCGAGGAGTTCGGGCTCATAATCTCCGACATGCGCCTTCCGGACGGCGACGGAACGGGGCTGCTCGAATGGATGACGGGCGCCGGAATCGCCACGCCGGTCATCGTCATGACGGGGTATGCCGAAATCCAGAACGCCGTGCAGTGCATGAAGCTCGGGGCACACGACTATGTCTCCAAGCCGGTCAATCCCGAGTTGCTGCTCCAGAAAATCCGCGAGGCGCTCGCCGACGGCAGCAGCGCCGACACCCCGGCGCCAACCGCCAAGGCGGCTCCGGCACGCCGCACGCCGCAGGAGACGGCACGCCGGAACTACATCGAGGGGCGCAGCGACGCCGCACGCAAACTCTATGAGCACGTACGGCTTGTCGCGCCGACCAACATGTCGGTGCTCATCACCGGCGCCAGCGGCACGGGCAAGGAGCACATCGCCCAACTGATACACAGCGAGAGCAAGCGGGCCGGAAAGCCCTTCGTGGCGGTCGACTGCGGCGCCATCCCGCGCGAGCTGGCCGCATCGGAGTTCTTCGGCCACATCAAGGGCTCCTTCACGGGGGCCGTCGGCGACAAGACCGGCGCCTTCAAGGCGGCAAGCGGCGGCACGCTCTTCCTCGACGAAATAGGCAACCTGGGCTACGAGACCCAGGTGCAGCTGCTCCGCGCGCTGCAGGAGCGCCGCATCCGCCCCGTGGGAAGCAACCGCGAAATCGACATCGACATCCGGCTGGTGGCCGCCACCAACGAGGACCTCGAAGCGGCCATCGCCCGCGGTTCGTTCCGCGCCGACCTCTACCACCGCATCAACCAGTTCACGCTCCGCATGCCCGAGCTGCAGCACATGCGCGAGGACATCCCGCTCTATGCCGAATTCTTCCTCGACGAGGCGAACCGCGAACTGGGGCGGCAGATTGTGGGCTTCGACGCCGCGGCCGCCGAGCTGCTGCGGCGCTACGACTGGCCGGGAAACCTGCGCCAGCTGCGCAACGCCGTGATGTCGGCCACGCTGCTGGCCACCGGGAAGTACATCACGCCGGAGAACCTTCCCGCCGAACTGAGCGGCGCGACACACCCCGCGCCGCTGCGCGACCGCGCCGGCGAGGAGGAGCAAATCCGCCAGGCACTCGCCGCCGCTGGCGGCAACAAGTCGCAGGCGGCCCGGATGCTGGGCATCGACCGCAAGACGCTTTACAACAAGCTGCACCTCTACGGCATCGAGCCATAGGGGCGACGGAGCGGAAGGACGGAACCTGAAAAACGGGACGCAGGAATTGCGTCCCGTTTTTCGGTTTTTCCGACCGCCCGCCACACGCCTGCTGTGGAAATATTCCACAGGCGGGAGACCTGTTCCACAACGTCAGCCATCCGCCGAAAGCACAGCATTCGCTGATTGTCAGCACTTTGAAGAAAAACGCGTCGAATGGTACCCTTCTTGACCCTTGTCGAAGTGAGCACGGGAGTAAAAGCCCGCAAACGGAATTTCTAACGCTAAAAACTAAGGAGTCATGAAACTGAAGCATGTAGCAATGGCAGCAGCATTGACGCTGATGATGGGTTGCATCTTCGCATATGCGCAGCAACCTCCCGAGGAGAAGGCCGAGCAGACCGAACAGACGACCTGTTGCCCGGACGAGGCGGTTCCGGAAAAGGACGTGCAGTCGGACGAGGCCAATAAGAACTCTGCCCCTGTTTCCACGCAGCAGAATGTTGGAGACGAAGAGAATGGAGACGGGGGATGCTCGGAAAGGCCCGACCCGAAAGAAGACGTCGAATAGACGCCTCATCAATTAGTTAAACAATTGCTTGCCGGGATACCCCGTTCCTCACGGACGGGGTATCTTCTTTTCATGCCGTCTTCAGGCGCCGGCCGCACCGGCAACCTGCCGTCTGCCGTCTGCCGTCTGCTGTCTGCTGTCTGCTGTCTGGTGTCTGCTGTCTGGTGTCTGCAACGGACGACGGACAACGGCGCGGGGCCGAAACGGGCGTTCCGAAACCGCAGGGAGATGGCCCGCAGGCGATGGCGAAGGCATGGAGCGGCCGTACGACGGGCGCCGGAGGGTGCACGCCGCGCCGCGGCGGCATCAATAGAAGGTTCCCTTCGGTGCGAAAATCGCATAGCCGAAGTTGAAGGTCAGGTACATGTTCTTCCACGAATCGACCTCGTACTTGGTCAGCGCCAGGCTCACCGGCCCGATGGGCGTATGGTAGACCAGCGACGCCTCGGCGATGAAGTGCCAGTTGCGGTCCGAACCGGTCATGTTGTCGAGCGGCCGGAATCCCCGCCGTTCGCGGTACATGGTGTAGAATCCCGTGCGGAAGAAGAGGTTCGGGTAGAGGTCGAAGGTGGGCATCACACCGCCGCCCACGAAGCGTTTGGCCCGGAAATCGGGCATGTAAATCATCTTGGAGTGGGAAACCGGCTCGTAGGCGGGCATCGACATCAGCGTGGCGTTGTCGGTCGAGAAGTCGGGATGGTTGGTGTAGACGCCGTCGACGTTGAACCCGAAGGAGAACCACGGGCAGGAGGGTACGTCGAAATACTTCTCGTAGGTGAAGCGCACGCCGCCCCACTGGCGGAGGTGCTTCGTAACGAAGCGCGACGCATCGTAGGGTTCGTACTTGTCGCGCCCGACCAGATAGATGGCCGAGAGCGTGAGGTTGGAGCCCCGCCGCGGATAGAGCCACTTGTCGAAGGTGTTGCGTTCGATTTCGCCCTTCAGCCCGAAGAACGAGAAGCGCGAATGGTCGGTCTCGTCGGCCAGGAAATCCTCCGAATCGTAGCGGTAGTTGACATGTCCGCCGTTGGCCCGCAGCGAGAAGAGGCTCCGCTGCGTGAGAGGCATGCCCACGCCCAGCGAGAGGAAGCTCGCACTCTGCTTGATGGGCTGGATATTGTTCACCTTCGTCACGTTGCCGAACGAGCCGTGGCGGTAGTTCTTGACCGAAAAATTGTAGGAGTAGTCGAGGAAGAGCGGCTTCCACATGTAGAAATCGGTACGCCCGCCGACCGTGCCCCACGTGTAGAGCGGTCCCAGGTAGAGGTCCACGCCGAGCGACTGGGCCACGCGCCCGATGTGGCGGTAGTTGGCACCGATGTAGGCCTGGTTGAAGGCCGTCGAGGAGACGTTGCCTCCGACCTGAAGCCGGAAGTTGGGCTTGGTGACGAACCTGGCCCGGAAGAGGTAACAGCCGCTGACGCTGTCGTAGCGCGCACGCGGAAACTCCATCGAAAAGTCGCCGTCGGCCAGCACCGAATAGAGGTTGTCGCGCAGCTGCGTGAAGGTGAGCTCGCGCTCGTCGCCGTGGCGTTTGTCGTCGAGCTTGAGGAAGTCGCGGATGTATTCGCGCTGCGCCTCGGTCAGCCCTTCGATTTGGTAGCGGTCGAAGCGCAGCTCGGGGCAGCGCGCCCGGAAGGCCTCGCGGCGCGCGGCATACTGCTCGGGAGTGCGGCGGTCGCGGATGCGTTCGAGAATCTCGGGCATCATGGCCATGGCGTCGGCATAGCCGGCATCCATAATCTCTTCGGCGCGGTCGAAGTCGAGCATGTTGACGTCGACGGCCCGCCGCACGGTGACGCTCCGGCCGCGCGGAAGCTCGTAGTCGGTGCCGTGCATCGCCAGCATGAAGGCCTGGTCGAAGAGGCTGCTCTCCTCGCTCGGAGGCGTATCGCCTTCGGTACAGATGCTGCCGATGAGCAGGTCGGGACGGAAGCCCACGTCGAGCGACCGCCACGGGAAGTTGTCGTAGATGCCGCCGTCGTAGAGCAGCATCGAGTCGACCTTCATCGGTTTGAACACCAGCGGTATGGACATCGACGAACGAACCGCTTCGCTCAGGTCGCCCGAACGGAGCACCACCGGTTCGCGGGCGTTCATGTCGCTGGCAACGCAGAGAAAGGGGACCATCAGTTCGTCGAAATCGCCGCCGCAGGCTGCCGTGGCCGGAGCGAAGAGCTCGGTGAGGGCCATGTCGATTTGGGTCGAGGAGATGAGGTTCGTCGGCGTGCGGAAGAGCTTGACCGAATCGTCGCCCAGGTTGAGGCGGAAGGTGACGAACGACGGGAGGCGCCCCACCTGGCGGTAGTAGGCCGTATAACGGGAATCGATGCGGCCCGAAACCCACTCCTTGACCACTCCCGAAGAGACGATTTCGCGCATCTCGGCCGGCGAATAGCCCGCCGCGTACATCGCCGCGATGATGGAACCCATCGAGGTGCCGGCCACGTAGTCAATCGGAACGCCGCACTCCTCGAACGCCTCGAGCACCCCGATGTGGTAGAGCCCCTTGGCACCGCCGCCGCTCATGACGACGCCCACGCGCTGCCCGCTGACGGAGCCCGCCGCAAGGAGCATCAAAAGGAGAAAAGCGAGGGTTTTTCGGAACATATCCCAATTTTTTTGTAACTTTGCACGTTATGCAGCATGTGACGCTGCATGAGGCGATAAAAGTAGGGAAAAAGAACAAACTATCAAAATATGACCGACAAAATCAATGAGCTTCTCCGACGAGTCGAAGAGTTCAAACCCAAGGCCGCTGCCGAAATCGAGGATTTCCGAATCAAAATCCTGGGCAAGAAGGGCGAGCTGAATGCTCTGCTCGAGGAGTTCAAGAGCGTGGCTCCGGAGCTCAAGCGCGAGCTCGGCCAGAAAATCAACCACCTGAAGAGCGTCGCCACCGAGCGCATCAACACCCTGCGCGAGCAGATGCAGCAGGCTGCGGCCGACGCCCCCCAAACCGAGGACATGAGCCGTCCCGGCTCGGCCGAAGAGCTCGGTTCGCGCCACCCCATCTCGCTGGTGAAGAACCAGATTGTCGAGGTCTTCTCGCGCCTGGGCTACACCGTGGCCGAGGGCCCCGAAATCGAGGATGACTGGCACGTCTTCTCGGCGCTCAACTTCCCGCCCGAGCACCCCGCGCGTGACATGCAGGACACCTTCTTCGTCGAGAAGAACCCCGACATCCTGCTGCGCACCCACACCTCGTCGATTCAGGTCCGCACGATGGAGCACCAGAAACCGCCCATCCGCGTCATCTGCCCCGGCCGCGTATTCCGCAACGAGGCCATCTCGTACCGCGCCCACTGCATCTTCCACCAGATTGAGGGACTCTACATCGACGAGGGCGTCTCGTTCGCCGACCTGAAGCAGTCGCTGCTCTACTTCGCCAAGGAGATTTTCGGCGAGCAGACCGCCATCCGCATGCGTCCGTCGTACTTTCCCTTCACCGAACCGTCGGCCGAGGTCGACGTCTCGTGCAACCTCTGCGGCGGCAAGGGCTGCCCGGTCTGCAAGGGCACGGGATGGCTCGAAATCATGGGCTGCGGCATGGTAGACCCCAACGTATTGAAGGCCAACGGAATCGACCCCGAAAAGTACTCGGGATTCGCCTTCGGCATGGGCATCGAGCGCATCGCCATGCTCAAATACGGCGTGAAGGACCTCCGCCTCTACTTCGAGAACGACGTCCGCTTCCTCCACCAGTTCGACACGGCGCTCTGACGCGCGACAACCCCGCAACACGACAACCATGAGACAACGGGCTGCCACACTGCTTCTCTGCATGCTTCTCTGCATGTTTCCCGGTGCGTTCACCGCACACGGGGAGCAGCCGCGCGGAACAACCCCTCCGCCCGACTCGCTGCGCAGCCTCTATCTCTATACCGACGCGTTGAAACGGCTGCTCATCGAGCGCGACTCGACGCGCGCCCGCGAGCTCTGCCGGGAGGCGCTCAAGAGTGACTCGACCTGTGCGCCAGCCTACTATACGCTGGCCGTCAACGGATTGTACGACACGCCGGGCGAGGGGGTCGAACTGGCCCGCCGCGCCTGGGGGCTCGACACGACCAACAAGTGGTACGCCCGCCTCTACGGACAGACGCTCATCTACGACAACCGCTTCGGCGAGGCGCTCGACATCTACCGGCGCCTGCTGCGCGACGAGCCGCGCGAGCCGGACAACTACCGCATCGTGGCGGCGCTCTACGAACAGGTCGAGCGGCCCTTCTCGGCTCTGGCGACGCTCGACAGCGCCGAGGTGCGCTTCGGCCGCGTGCCGACGCTCTCGGCCATGAAGCGGCAGCTGCTCATCGCCACACGCCAGCTCGACAAGGCGGTCGAGGAGGCGCGCACGATGGTCGAGGAGGTGCCCTACGAGGCGGAACACCACGCCGTGCTGGCCAACCTCTACGGATTGCAGGGCAAGGATTCGCTCGCCCGTGCGGAGTTCGACCGCGCACTCGAAATCGACTCGACCGACATCCGCACGCTGATGACGCTGGCCGACTTCTGCAACTCGCGCCGCGACTACATCGGACTGCTGGCCGCCACGCGGCGCATCTTCGACACCGATGCGCTGACCGTCGACGAAAAGGTCCGCCGCTTCAGGCAGCTCACCTCCGACATCCGCTTCTACGGCGAATACTACATCCAAATCAGCGACCTGGCTTCGGCGCTGGCCATCCGCTACCCGAACGACCCGCGCATCGTGCGGCTCTATGCCGACCACCTGATTGCCTCGGGCGAGCTGGAGCAGGCGCTGGCGCTCTACAAGCTCCACACGGCGGACCGTCCGCCCGTGAAGGATTACTTCCGTGCCGTGGCCGAAATCGAAAACTATCTGGAGCGGCCCGACTCGGTACAGAAGTATGTGGCGATGGGCATCGAACTCTTTCCGGACGATGCCGACTTCCGCATCTTCCGGGGCCACGCCCTGAGCTACGCCAAGCAGTACGACAAGTCGGTGAAGGCCTACCGCGAATCGTTGCGCTACGTCTGCACCGACTCGCTGCGCAGCGTTGTCTGGGGCTGCATCGGCGACGCCTACCACTCGGCAGGAGCCTCGCGCAAGTGCTTTGCGGCCTACGAGAAGAGCCTCCGCTACTGGCCCGACAACACCATGGTGCTCAACAACTACGCCTACTTCCTGGCCGAAAGGGAACGCGACCTGGAGAAGGCGCTCACGATGGTCAGCCGCGTGACGGCGCTGACGGACAACGAGCCGACCTACCTCGACACCGAGGCGTGGATTCTCTTCAAGCTGGGGCGTGTGGCCGAAGCCAAGAAAATCATGCAGCAGGCCATTGCGCTCGACCGCACCAACAGCCCCGAGCTGCAGCTCCACTACGGCGACATCCTCGAGGCGCTCGGCGAACACTTCATGGCCGAAATCTACTGGCGCAAGGCGCTCGAAAACGGCGCGGAGCCCGAGGAGGTCGACCGCCGCATCCGCATCCGCGAAGAGCAGAAGCAGAAGCAGAACCAAGACGCACGCACCCATGAAAAGTAAGACGGCAAAATACCTCTTCCTGCTGGCAGCCCTCTGCACGTTGTGGACGGCCCCGGCCCAGGACCGCCGCATCGAGGAGCAGAAGCGCATCATCGAGGCGCTCGAGAAGCGCATCGCCCAGGGCGAACGCGAGATAGCCTCCATCAAGAAGGGGCGCGCGGCCACCGAGGAGCGGCTGCGCCGCCTGGCCCGCCAGATTGACTCGCGCAACCAGCTGCTCGACGCCACGGAGCAGGAGGCAGCGTTGCTGCGCCGCGAAATCGAGCGAACGGACAGCGTCGCCGGCGACCTCTCGGCAGCACTCGAGCGCAACCGTCTGCAGTATGGCGCGATGGTGCGCGAAGCCTACCGCAACTACCGTCACAACAACTACCTGACCTATCTCTTCGCGTCGCGCAGCTTTGCCGACATAGCCCGCAAAATCACCATGCTGCGCGAGGTGGCAGCCATGCGCGAGCGCAAGCTGCTCGAAATCGACAGCCTGGCTCGCCGGGTGGCCGACGAGAAGTCGCTGCTCGACTCGCGCAACCGTGCGCTCGATTCGGTGCTGCGGCGCCTTTCGTCGCAGAAGGAGAAGCTGCAGCGCGACGCACGCTCGGCACGCAGCGAGGCTTCGCGCCTCTCGAAGCGCGAAAAGGCGGCACTGCAGCAGAAGATGGCGCGCGAGCAGGAGCTGGACGTGGCCATCAACGAGCTGCGCAAACTCACGCGCGGCAACACCGAGGGCGCCTCGTTCTCGAACAAGACGACCGGACTGCGGCTTCCGGTGGTCGGCGGACGTGTGAAGCGCTACATGGAGAACATGGCCGAAATCACCGGCCCGAAGGGGGCGGCCATCATCTCGATTTACGACGGCAAGGTGGTGGAAATCAAGCGTAACCGCATCACCAACAAATACGACGTATTCGTAGCCCACGGCGAGTACATCACCTCCTACGCCAATCTGGGCGCGGTGAGCGTTGCCAAGGGGCAGAAGGTCTCGCGCAACCAGCGGCTGGGAAGCATCGGCTCGGCAATGAACGTGGTGACGATGGAGCCCGAGTACAAGCTCGTATTCGGCATCTATCCCCCCTCGCCCAAGACCAAGATGCGCGCCCAGGACTGCTTCCGCCGCTGACCTCGAGGGGGCCAAGGGGGAGGAGAAGCGCGGCGTGAAGCCGCACGAAGCGCCGGAACCACTCCACCGCAAGGGTGTGGCGGCAACATCGCAACACAGATTCAAAACAAGGCTGAAAAATGGCTGTCAGATATTATAACGACGACTGCAACTACCGCCTGCCCGAGAAGCGGCGTACGGCCGAATGGCTGCGCGAAGTGGCCAGCGCCGAGGGATACACGCTCGGCGACGTGAGCTACATCTTCTGCTCGGCCGCACGGCTGCTCGAGATGAACCGACAGTTCCTCGGGCACGACTACTACACGGACGTCATCACCTTCGATTACAGCGACCGCCGGGGGACGAAAATCGTCTCGGGCGACATCTTCATCGACGTGGAGACCGTGGCCGACAACGCACGGCAGTACGGCGCCACGAAGCTCGGGGAGATGCGCCGCGTGGTGGTGCACGGTGTGCTGCATCTGTGCGGGCAGGGAGACAAAACGCCCCGCACCAACGCCCAGATGCACCGCAAGGAGGACCGCTACCTCGCATTCTGGAACAAGCCGGCGGAGCAGGCCGGAGAGCAGGCCGGGGAGCAGAAGTAAGCCAGAGCGCAGTCCCGCACAAGGGAGGGAGAGAGCAACAGCCGCAGCGCTGCGGCCCTGGTCCGCCGATGCCGGTCCGGAAGAGAGGCTGTAAAGGCTCCGAAGAGATTCGGAAAAGGGCAGGAGGGGAGCCGGAAAAGGGAACGAAGGAGCGGTGCACGCCAACTCCTCAACTCCTCAGTTCCTCAGCGTCCCGGATAGAGGTCGCGGGAAAACCCGTGCGAATAACGTCGTGCGAATAACGTTGCGCGAAAAAACGTCACGAGGAAAACGTCACGGGGAAAACGCCACGAAAAAACGCCACGAAGAAAACGTCGCAAAGGAAAACGCCACGCGAAAAGAGTTTGTCGGGTGAAAAACCCTCCGAATAAAGGCCATTTTTCCGGGCAAGAGAGCACGCAAACAGACAAAACGGAGAGCGGTCGGAAGAGTCGGAAAACAGCGTAAAATAAGCGGAAAAACGCGCAATCATACAAAGAGAAGAGATACCCATGGTCTTGGACTACGACATCATCGTCATCGGCGCAGGACACGCCGGCTGCGAGGCCGCCTCGGCCGCCGCACGCCTCGGCTCGCGCACGCTGCTGCTGACGATGGATATGCTCAAATTTGCCGAAATGTCGTGCAACCCCGCCGTTGGCGGAGTCGCTAAAGGACAGATAGTCAGAGAGATAGACGCTTTAGGCGGTCAGATGGGCCGCATCACGGACCTCACGACCTTGCAATTTCGGATGCTCAACCGCTCTAAGGGAGCGGCAATGTGGAGTCCGCGGGCACAGTGCGACAAGCGGGCCTTCTCGGAGGAGTGGCGGCGTACGCTGGAGAATACGCCCAACCTCTACATCTGGCAGGATGCCGCCGTCGAGCTGCTCTTCGGCGAAGAGCCTGCACCGAGGGCAGGGGAGCCCTGCGCAACGCCGGCAACCACAACGAACGGCGCCGACGCCGGCAGCGAATGCAGCACCTCGGCCGAAACCGTTGCGGACAGCCCGCGCGAAACCGCGGACCGGCAGCCGCGCCGCCATATCCGCGGCGTGCGGACACGGATGGGAGTCGAGTTCTCGTGCCGCGCCGTGGTGCTCACAAGCGGCACCTTCCTCGGAGGGTTGATGCACTGCGGTGCAGCCCATGCCGAAGGGGGAAGGGCGGGAGATGCCGCCTCGCACGGCATCACCGAATCGCTCGTCGCCGCGGGGTTCGAAACGGGCCGCATGAAGACCGGAACCCCCGCGCGGCTCGATGCCCGCACCATCGACTTCAGCCGGCTCGAACCGCAGCCCGGCGACGAAAAGCCCGAAAAGTTCTCGTTCGCACCCGAAATACATCCCGTAGGGGAGCAGATGCCCTGCTATCTGGTCTACACCTCGCCCGAGGTACACGAAATCCTGCGCAGCGGGTTCGACCGCTCGCCCCTCTTCAACGGCACCATTCACGGCATCGGACCGCGCTACTGCCCCTCGATTGAGGACAAACTGCGCACCTTTGCCGACAAGGAGCAGCACCAGCTCTTCCTCGAGCCCGAGGGGCGCACGACCAACGAATACTATCTCAACGGCTTCTCGTCGTCGCTGCCCTGGGAGGTGCAGTGGGAAGCGCTGCACCGCATCGCGGGGTTTGAGCATCTCCACATCTACCGCCCGGGCTACGCCATCGAGTACGACTACTTCCCGCCGACGCAGCTGCACCATTCGCTTGAGACGAAACTCGTCTCGGGACTCTTCTTCGCCGGCCAGGTCAACGGTACGACCGGATATGAGGAGGCAGCCGCCCAGGGACTGATGGCGGGCATCAACGCCCACAGGAGGCTGAAAGGGGAGGAGCCCGTCGTACTGCAGCGCGACGAAGCCTACATCGGCGTACTCATCGACGACCTGGTGACCAAGGGGGTCGACGAACCTTACCGCATGTTCACCTCGCGGGCCGAGTACCGAATCCTGCTCCGACAGGACAATGCCGACATGCGGCTGACGCCGAAAGGGTATGAAATCGGTCTCATCACGCCGGAAAGAGCGGCTCATTTCGAGCAAAAAAAATCGCTCGTAGAATCGCTTATTTCCTTCGCCCGTCGACTGAGTGTCAAAGCAGCCGAAATTGACGACTATTTGAAATCGCTCAATTCGGAGCCTTTGAGCCAGGGCCGCAAGCTCTACGAAGTCGTCATGCGCAACGATGTCACCTTCCGCGGGCTCCGCGAGGTGCTGCCCAAGCTGCGACGATTCATGGAAGAGGAGGGTATGACCGACGAGGCGATGGAGGAGGCCGAAATCCAAATCAAGTACAAAGGCTACATCGAACGCGAAAAATTCATCGCCGAAAAGCTGCACCGACTGGAAAATATACGAATTCCTGCCGATTTTGACTTTTTTTCGATGAATTCACTCACCATCGAGGCGCGGCAAAAGCTGTCGAAAATCAGACCCGCAACCATCGGTCAGGCGTCGCGCATTCCGGGAGTTTCGCCGGCAGACGTCAATGTATTGCTTGTAAAATTCGGTAGATAGGACCGCATTTTACAAAGAACAACACAACGGTTCGAAAACAACCATTCTCCAACAAGAATAGCAAGAGCAAAAGAAGAGGGAGTGTTCCACGTGGAACACTCCCTTTCCGTTAGAACTCCCGGTCGGTAAGATCGTCGGGGTTGAATCATCAGTCAGAGCGGATTACATGACAATCGTATTCCAGCCGTGAGTATCCTCAACGCGGCCGTACTGAATGTCCTGCAGAAGGGTATAGAGCTGCATCGAAACCTTGCCGACTTCGGTGCCGTACTCGTAGACCTTGTTGGTCTGCATGTCGAAAATCTTGCCAATAGGGGAGATGACGGCGGCAGTACCGCAGGCGCCGCACTCCTCGAAGGTCTCGAGCTCCTCGAGCGGAACGGGACGCTCCTCGACCACCAGACCCAGGTCGGCAGCAAGCTGACGCAGGCTCTTGTTGGTAATCGACGGCAGAATCGAGGGAGACTTGGGCGTGATATACTTGCCGTCCTTGATACCGAAGAAGTTGGCAGCACCGCACTCCTCGATATACTTGTGCTCGGCAGCGTCGAGGTAGAGGACGTTCGAATAACCCAGACGGTGGGCATTTTCGCCCGAGAAGATGCTGGCTGCATAGTTGCCGCCGACCTTCACGTCGCCTGTTCCACGTGGAGCAGCGCGGTCCTGTTCGCGGTCCAAAGCAACCATAATGGGCTTGATACCCGTCTTGAAGTAGGCGCCGACAGGCGATGCGTAGACAATCAGCAGGGCATCCTTGGCAGGTTTCACACCCAGACCGACCGTCGTTCCGAACATCACGGGACGCAGATAGAGCGATGCACCCGTTCCGTAGGGAGGAATGTAGGCCTCGTTGCGCTTGACTACCTCGATGCAGGCATTGACAATCATCTCGGTCGAGGGAACAGGCAGGCAAAGCCGCTTGGCCGAAGATTGGAGACGATGCGCATTCTCCTCGACACGGAAGAGACGAACCTTGCCGTCGACACCCCGGAAGGCCTTCAAACCCTCGAACAACTCGATGCCGTAGTGCAGACACGAAGCGGACATGTGCATCTTGATGTACTCGTCCTGCGTCACCTCCATCTCGCTCCATTTGCCGTCCGTATAGGAATAACGGACATTCCAATCGGTTTTGTGGTAGTCAAAACCCAACTTGCTCCAATCTATTGTTTCCATATCTGAAAAGATTTAAGGTTTTCCTGTTTCTTTTTCGTTTCATCACAACGCGGCCCGCTCCCGGAAACCACCCCGAAAGGGGCACTGGCCTAACCTACAATGGCGCCGCACGAGGTTGCCTCGTCGGGCCCCAGCAGTCGCAGCTTGCCCGAGGCATCCTCGGCCATGAGAATCATACCCCGCGAAACGATGCCCTTCAGCTCGCGCGGTGCCAGGTTGACCAGCACCAGCACCTGACGGCCGACGAGCTCCTCGGGGGTGAAGTGCTCGGCGATGCCCGACACGATATCGCGCTTGTCGATGCCCGTATCGACGGTCAGATGGAGCAGTTTCTTGGTCTTGGCGACCTTCTCGGCCGTGAGGATGGTCGAAACGCGGATGTCCATCTTCTGGAAGTCGTCGAACGAAATCTCCTCCTTCTGCGGCTCGACATGCTGTGCAGCTTCGGCAGCGGTATTGGCGGCCTTCGTGGCGGCCAGCTTGTCCAACTGGTGCTGGATGACGTCGTCCTCGATTTTCTCGAAGAGAAGCGACGGGGTGCCGATGCGGTGGCCCGCAGCGATGAGGTCCGAGGCGCCGAGACGCTCCCAGTCGAAGCCCTCGACGGCGAGCATCTCGCGGAGCTTCGCTGCCGAGAAGGGCATGAAGGGTTCGATGGCGATGGCCGTATTGGCCGTTATCTGGAGCGCTACGTAGAGGATGGTCTTCACGCGCTCGGGGTCGCTCTTGATGACCTTCCAGGGCTCGGTGTCGGCCAGGTACTTGTTGCCAATGCGGGCGATGTTCATCGCCTCCTGCAGCGCGGCGCGGAAGCGGTAGTTCTCGATGTTCGTTTCGAGCACCTCCTTGACGGCGGCCACCTCCGACAGCGCCTCACGGTCGTAATCCGTAAGCTGGCCGCAAGCCGGAACAATGCCGTCGTAATACTTCTGGGTCAGCACCAGGGCACGGTTGACGAAATTGCCCAGCACGGCCACCAGCTCGTTGTTGTTGCGGGCCTGGAAGTCCTTCCAGGTGAAGTCGTTATCCTTCGTCTCGGGAGCATTGGCGCAGAGCACGTAACGCAGCACGTCCTCCTTGCCGGGGAACTCGTCGAGGTACTCGTGCAGCCAGACGGCCCAGTTGCGCGAGGTCGAAATCTTGTCGCCCTCGAGGTTGAGGAACTCGTTGGCCGGCACGTTTTCGGGCAGGATGTAGCCGCCGTGGGCACGGAGCATCGAAGGGAAGACGATGCAGTGGAAGACGATGTTGTCCTTGCCGATGAAGTGGACCATCTTCGTATCCTCCGACTTCCAGTACTTCTCCCACTCGGGCGTGAGGTCCTTCGTGGCCGAGATGTAGCCGATGGGGGCGTCGAACCATACGTAGAGCACCTTGCCCTCGGCTCCCTCGACCGGCACGGGGATACCCCAGTCCAGGTCGCGGCTCACGGCACGCGGCTGCAGTCCGCCGTCGAGCCAGCTCTTGCATTGGCCGTAGACGTTGGACTTCCACTCCTTATGGCCGTCGAGAATCCACTCGCGGAGGAACGTTTCGTATTGATTCAGAGGAAGATACCAGTGTTTCGTCTCACGCTTGACGGGTATGGAGCCCGAGACGGCGCTGTGGGGTTCGATGAGTTCGTCGGGCGAGAGCGTCGAGCCGCACTTCTCGCACTGGTCGCCATAGGCGCGGTCGTTGCCGCACTTGGGGCAGGTGCCGACGATGTAGCGGTCGGCAAGGAAGGTCTGCGCCTCCTCGTCGTAGTACTGCATCGAGGTCTTCTCGATGAACTTGCCCTCGTCGTAGAGCTTGCGGAAGAAATCCGACGCCGTGACGGCGTGGGTGGGCGACGAGGTGCGCGAGTAGATGTCGAACGACATGCCGAGGCGCTCGAACGAACGCTTGATGAGTTCGTGGTAGCGGTCGACAATCTGCTGCGGGGTGACCCCCTCCTTGCGCGCCTTGATGGTGATGGGCACGCCGTGCTCGTCGGAGCCGCAGACCGAGATGACGTCGCGGTGGCGCAGACGCAGGTAACGGGTATAGATGTCCGAAGGTATGTAAACGCCCGCCAGGTGGCCGATATGCACCGGACCGTTGGCATAGGGGAGCGCCGAAGTGACCAGATAGCGCTTGAATTCTTTAGCCATAAATACGAGTGGAATATTACTAATTTCTGTCAAAAGTAGTAATTTTTAACAGAAAAGGAAAGCAATTGCGGGGAATTTGTTTCCAATTGTCAGCAGGGCAGGAAGTTCGGGGAGCGCGGGGCGGGCTGGAGAAGAAGGGCGCCGGCCGTTCTCCGACCGATGAGTTTTTCAGAGAAAACAACGCACGGCACGGTTTATTCCGCACCACCTTTGCTTCATCGTCCGGAAAGCTGTATTTTTACTGCCGTATTTGTTTGATTTCATGAACCATAATGCCATTGCCGGATTATGTACGTCCCTTCAGGAATACAAACGAACAAGTCGATGGGACAAAGAACAATAAAAACAAGTGCATGATGAAAAAATATTTCCTCCACCTGTTCCGCATACTTTCAACTCTACTTATCGGTGTGCTCGCATATTTTGTCTACGTAATCTTTTGGATTGGAAACTTCAATGCTGAACAGAGCAAAGCGGTCGAAAACATAAATGCGGATTTACGCCAGAGCTTCCCGATAATTCGCGATTCGAACGGTTGTTTCGGAGTCGTCGCCACGGTAAACGGCCAATATACCGATACGCTCCTGCTCGACACGCAGGCATCGACTTCGCTTGCCAAGCAGGAGGTTCTTGACCGATATGAAGCGGAATACTGGAAACGAAAACCCATGCCGACGTTTAACTTCTACAAACAGGTCTATTTCTCTAAACTATACAAAGTGAATGATATCACTCTTGGAGACTGCAAGCTGAAAGGAGTCGTTTTCACGTCAGTCCCGAAAGACAACGGTATGTATAACGCGCTTTACAGACCGGTATTGGGACGAGCCATCATGGAAAACATAGGTTGGAAATTCGACATGGACAACAATAAAATGGTCATGTTCGCACCTGGCAACGGGCAGTTGTTGCAACGTGAGACAGAAGGATTCACGCTCACGAAGGGAGGAGTAAATGATTTACAGTTGTACAGCGAGCAGACAGATACCCTGAACGTAATGTTTGATTTGGGTTCGAATTATGACATCATGATAGACAGGACCGTTTATGAAAAGATGCGACAGCGTCAAACTCCGAGAATATATGCCAACTACCGCAGGGAGGGGTTAACGGACACCATTGCGGAGTTCAATGACATTACCGTGTTTTGCAATGGGAAAGCTATTCCGGACTGTACGTTAAGCTACATACCGTCGGTTGACAGAAATGTTGCCGGCAACATCTTCGCCGGGAAAATCAATTTCATACTTGCCAACGGCGACCTGTATGTCAAACAACGTACGGATGGTGCACCTCAGGTCATTCGCGACGGGCTGGCACCACTCGGTTTACGCCTTAATGTCCGCAGCAATGTTGTTTGTATTACGGCATTGGAAACAAACGGACCTGCAGAAAAAGCAGGATTGATGTTGGGCGACAAGGTCATTGCCGTAGACAAAGGTGCAATCGAATCCGGCATGATGTCCGTATCAAGCGGCAGATTGGAGACATACATCCAACAGGCAGACAGCCTTACCTTGGAAATAGAGCGTAACGGGCAAAGGAAAATGTTCAGCATTACAGGGGAACCTAAATAACATTTCCCCCTGCAGCAAAGAGCAGCCCCCCCGGGAGCACCTCCGCGAAGCCCCCTCGAAACTTCCTGTTTTCCGCCCCGCTGAGGCAAAAAAAGGGGAGGAGCCTATAAGGACTCCTCCCCGTGGTCGAAACGTGCCCAAAGAGGCTATTTCTGTACAATATCGAGCTCGTCGAGCAGCCAGCCAGCACCGGCGAACTTGTCGACGATGAAGAGCACGTAGCGGATGTCGACGGCGATGGTGCGCTGCAGCTCCGGCTCGAAGGTCACGTCGCCCGACATGGCCTCCCAGTTGCCGTCGAACGCCAGGCCGATAAGCTCGCCCCGGGCATTCATCACCGGCGAACCCGAGTTGCCGCCCGTGATGTCGCAGTTGGCCAGGAAGGCCACCGGCATCTCGCCCCGCTCGTTGGCGTAGCGGCCGAAATCACGCGCCTCATAGAGCTCCTTGAGCCGCTCGGGTACCGAGAACTCGGCGGGGTTCTCGGGGTCCTCCTTCTCCATGACACCCTTGAGCGTCGTGTAGTAGTTGTACTCGATGCCGTCGGCCGGCGAGTAGGGAAGCACGTTGCCGTAGGTCAGGCGGATGGTGAAGTTGGCGTCGGGCGCCCACGCCTTGCGGGGCTGCTGCAGCATCAGACCGGCGATGTACTTGCGCTTGCCCTCGGCATAGGGGGCATGCTTCTCACGGTAGCTCTTGATGAGCTCCATGTACTTCGACCATACCGATGCGGCCAGCTCAACGGCCGGGTCTTCGGCAACCTTCGCGGGGCTGTAATCGTCCATCAGCGCCAGCACTTTCTCCGCGGAGGCGAAGACGGAGTTGTCGTAGAGGTAGTCGACATAGGCGTCGATGTCGCCGCCGAAGCGCTTGTCGACCACCTCGGCGTAGAACGACGGCAGCTCCTTCATGTGCTCACGCGCGATGGTGAGCATGCGCTTGGCCACCTTGCGGTCGGTCGCCGGGTTGTAGTCCTTGTACCACTCGGCCAGCATCTCCCGGGCATTGGGATAGACAATCGAATCGGTGATTTTCATCGCGTCACTGTCGAAGAACGTCCACACGGGAGTGATGAGCTCGACAGCGCCCAGGAAGGCCTCCGAGAGGTACTGCACGCCGGCATAGACCGGACCGCCCGCCTCCTCGGCACGGCGGATTTTGTCCAGCGCGTCGATATAACCCTCCTCGGGCAGCGTGTTCTTCTCGGCCCAGGCCTGGAAGGATGCCTCCTGCGCCTGCTTGCGCTCCATGACGCGGAGCTTGAGCAGCGCCTGCGACATGCCGATGGAGTTTTTCCAGTAGTTCGACGAGCGGGCATATTTCGAGGCGTACTGGATGCGCACGGCATCGTCGGCCATCATGTCCTCCCAGAGAATCTCCTGACGCTCGCCGCGGATGAAGATGCGCTGCGGGTTCTGCGTCTCGAGCAGGTTCTTCATCTCGAAGGAGGTCATGTAGCGCTCGGTCGAACCGGGGAAGCCCATAATCATGGCGAAGTCGTTCTCACACACGCCGTCGAGCGACACCTTGAGGTACTTCTCGGCGCGGTAGGGGACATTCTCGGGCGAATAGTCGGCCGGACGGTTGTCCTTACCGGCATAGACGCGGAAGATGGAGAAGTCGCCCGTATGGCGCGGCCACATCCAGTTGTCGGTATCGCCGCCGAACTTGCCGATGGACGAAGGGGGAGCACCCACCAGACGCACGTCGCGGTAGACCTCCATGACGAACGAGAAGTACTGGTTGCCGCCGAAGAATGAGCGAACGAGCACCTCCATGCCGGGGTTCTCCTCCTCGAGACGGCTTTGGAGGGCCTTGATGTTCTCTTCCGTGATGCGGTCGTACTCCTCCTGCGAGGCGATGGAGGGGACGTTGCCCACGATGTCGGCCGTTACGTCGCCGATTTTGCGGATGAAGCGCACCTCAAGCCCCGGAGCGGGAAGCTCCTCGGCATTCGACATCGCCCAGAAACCGTATTTCAGGTAGTCGTGCTCGACGGACGACAGCTGCTGGATGGATTCGTAACCGCAGTGGTGGTTGGTGAAAAGCAGTCCCTCGGGCGAGACGATTTCGCCCGTGCAGCCGCCGCCGAAGATGACGATGGCATCCTTGAGCGAGGAGCTGTTGACGCTGTAGATGTCCTCGGCCGTGAGCTTGCAGCCGCGCTCCTTCATGTTCTTGATGTTCATCTTCTGGAGGTAGGGCAACAGCCACATGCCCTCGTCCGCCAGAGCCGTGAGCGACATGAAAGCCGCTCCGAGCAGCAAAAGAATTTTCTTCATAAAAGTTCTTGTTGTGGTTTTGGGATTTTACAGGTTTATACAGATTTTCCGACTTTAACAAAAAAATGAAGCGTTGGACGTGTCAGCGGATGACCTTGCACTTGCCGCTGGCGCCGAGGATGTCGAGCCGCACCACCTCGGTGCGGTGGAACGACTTCTCTGCATAGCGCATCCCCACCTCGCGGTCGTCGGGCGAGTACTTTTCCAGGAGCAGCCCGAGGGCGTGCATCCGCTCCTCGTCGTCGAGACCGCGCACAGCCCGGCATTCGAGCAGGAGGCTCTCGTAGGCGGTGGTGAAGCGCGCGGGGAAGACCCGCGTGCGGCCCACCACGCAGAACGTTACCCGTGGCGAGCGCTCCAGGCAGCGCAGCTTGCGCCCCTCGGGGGCACAGTGGATGTAGAGCGCATCGGCCCCGTCCCAGACATAGCTGAGCGGCAGGCCGTAGGCGCCTCCACGCTCATCGTCGGAGACCATGGCCAGAAAGCCGTATTCGCCCTCGCGCAGCAGTTCGAGCGCACGCTCCGGGGCCAGCAGGCGGTCACGCCGCCGCACCGTGGAGTTGTCGTAGCGGAACATCGACTCAGCGGATAGCAATCATGCTGCGGATGGAGCGTTCGGCGGCGCGGCGCACCTCCTCGTCGAGGAGGATTTCGGGCGACTCGCGCTCGAGGCACTCGGCGATGTTTTCGAGCGTCACCATCTTCATGTACTTGCAGTTGTTGCAGGCGCACGTCTCGTCGTCGGGCGGCGCGGGGATGAAGGTCTTGTCGGGATAGCGCTTGCGCATCTCGGCAAGGATTCCCGCCTCGGTCACCACGATGAACTCCTGCGCGTCGCTGCGTCCGCAGTAGTCGAGGATGCCGGCCGTCGAACCCACGTAGTCGGCCACCTCGACGATATAGGCGCGGCACTCGGGGTGGACGACGATTTTCGCCGCGGGGTGCTCACGCTTGAGCGCCAGCAGCTTCTCGAGCGAAAACTCCTCGTGGACGTGGCAGGCGCCGTCCCACAGCACCATGTTCTGCCGTCCGGTGAGCTTCTGGATGTAGGAGCCCAGGTTGCGGTCGGGGGCGAAAATCAGCGGCTGGTCGGCCGGGAGCGACTCGACGACCTTCAGCGCGTTGGACGACGTGCAGCAGATGTCCGTGAGCGCCTTGACGCCCACCGTCGTATTGACATAGGAGACCACCTTGTAGCCCGGATAGCGCGCCTTGAAGGCGGCGAAGTCGGCCGCGTCGCACGACTCGGCCAGCGAACATCCCGCCTCGGGGCAGGGGATGAGCACCTTCTTGTCGGGGCAGAGCACCTTGGCCGTCTCGGCCATGAAATGCACCCCGGCGAAGAGGATGATGTCGGCGTCGACCGACTGCGCACGGACCGAAAGGGCCAGCGAGTCGCCCAGGAAGTCGGCCACCTGCTGCACCTCGGGCGTCGTGTAGTAGTGGGCCAGAATCACGGAGTTCTTCTGCCGCTTGAGCTCTTCGATTTTCCGGCGGAGCGCCGGGCTGTTGTCCACAGTCATCTTTTGTTTTTACTTTTTATTTAAATTTAAAATAATTCAAAAAGAAGAATAATAATGGGTGTTGAAAGTGTTCACAATTCGATTTGGAAAATCGCTATGAACATTCCGGCAACCCGATGTCGGTAATTTCGCGGCGCAAGCGGCTGATTCTCCGGCGGAAAATGAAGATATCGACATTTGTTGAAAAAGATTGTCCACATTTCGACATCTTCCGTTTATCGACATCGACCCGCTTTTTCCGTGCAACATTTCCGACAACAAGTTTCGAAAACTTTTTTTGGTCGTTCGGAAAATCCGTACACAGGGCCTTTTTCCGGAATCTGCAACTTTTCGGGATGGAAGTTTTCCTCTTTTTTCGAACGGTTATCGACAGGTTGCAAACATTATTTGCGCACCTTTTCCACAATCCGTCCGGCGATGTCGCGGTACCATTTTTCAACCCTCGGGTCGATGCCGGCTGCCGGGCGTCCCTCCTCGGAACACTCCATAATCGATTGTACGATAGGTATTTCGCCCAGGAAGTCGACGCCGTTCTGCTCGGCATAGCGGCGCGCACCGCCCTTGCCGAAGAGGTAGTAGCGGTTGTCGGGCAGCTCCTCGGGGGTGAACCATGCCATGTTTTCGACGATGCCCGCCACGGGTATGTTGACCTGCGGGTTGCGGAACAACTCCACGCCGCGCACCACGTCGGCCACGGCCACCTGCTGCGGGGTGGAGACGATGACGGCGGCGTCAATCTTCAGCTCGCCGATAATCGAGAGGTGGATGTCGCCCGTTCCGGGAGGCAGGTCCGTGAGCAGGAAGTCCAGCTCGCCCCAGCGCGTCTGGTGAATCATCTGGCGCAGGGCGTTGACCGCCATGGCGCCGCGCCACAGCAGCGCGTCGGTGGGTTTGATGAAGAAGCCGATGGACATCAGCTCGATGCCCTGTGCCTCGGCCGGGACAATCTGGTCGATGCCGTCCTCCTGCACGGCGTCGGGCAGGTAGCCTTCGACGCCGAACATCTTGGGTTGCGAGGGGCCGTAGATGTCGGCATCGAGCACGCCGACGCGGTAGCCCATGTTGCGCAGCGCCACGGCGAGGTTGGCCGTGACGGTCGACTTGCCGACGCCGCCCTTGCCCGAGGCGACGGCCACCACGTGGCGGATGGAGCCTGTCGTAGTGCGGTGCTCCTGCTGTTGCGGCTTGCGGGGCGCTCCCTCGCGCAGCATCACCGTGACGGTGGCGTCGGGGAAGGCCTCGCGCAGCAGCTCCTCGGCCTGGGCCTTGAGCTTGAAGGCGAAGGGGTCGCGCGCCTTGGCGAAGTGCAGGGC
The DNA here is from genome assembly GCA_900542505.1 of uncultured Alistipes sp. Lineage (GTDB taxonomy): Bacteria > Bacteroidota > Bacteroidia > Bacteroidales > Rikenellaceae > Alistipes > Alistipes stercorigallinarum. The sequence goes on along the minus strand of UQNV01000007.1, from coordinate 358 downwards.
CACGGAGATGTGCTCCTCCGAGGCGTTGACCTGCTCGACGAAGCCGCTCTTGACCAGGTCCTCGCCCGTTTCGGGGTGGATGAGCGAGCCGAGCAGCCCGATGATTTTCTCCTTTATATCCATAGGTTGAAACAGAATGTTTTGCGTGGTTCGGGCCCGGCTCGGCGCTGCGGCTCGGCTCGGAAAGCTTTGCTGCGGCGGAGCGAGCGGGGCGTTGTTTTCGCAAATATAATGCTTATTTTGAAGAAAAGTGCTTCATGAATAAAGAAATTTATCGAAAAACGATAAAATTTATTTATTTTTCGAAATGAAGTTTTTATCTTTGCCGTCTGTCTCTTATACACATCTCCGAGCCCAC
>UQNV01000006.1 GCA_900542505.1 uncultured Alistipes sp. | reverse complement strand
ATCTACACACTGCATATCGTCGGCAGCGTCAGATGTGTATAAGAGACAGGAGCGGGGCCGCTGCGCCGTTGCTGCAGGCTATTCCATCGGGCGGATGCGGACCTCGGTCGTGCCCTCCAGTTCGCGGACAAGACGGTCGATGTCGGTCTTCTCGTCCACCTCGCCGTAGTGGTAGGGATAGAAAATCGCCGGGCGGATGGCCTTGACGGCCTTGACGGCCTGGTCGACGGTCATCGTGTAGGGCTGGTTGACGGCCAGCAGCGCGATGTCGATGTCGCGCAGCGCCTCCATTTCGGGGGTGTTCTCGCCGTCGCCCGAGATGTAGATGCGCGTGCCGCCGATGGTGAGCAGGTAGCCCACATCCTCGCGTTCGCGCGGGTGGTACTGCTGGCGGTCGGGCGAGGTGTTGTAGGCCGCAACGGCTTCGACGGTGACATAGTCGCGCGGGCGGGCCGTGTCGCCGGGTGTCATCACATGGCAGTCGAAGTCGAATGCTTCGGCCGTGGTCTTGTCACAGAGCAGGTCGGTTTCGGGGGTCTCGAGCGCCTCGACGGCCGCGCGGTCGAAATGGTCGTAGTGCGAATGGGTCACCAGAATGAGGTCGGCCTTGGGCAGCGCCGCGTAGTCGGCGTATTCGCTCACCGGGTCGATGTAGATATGTTTGCCGGCAACCTCGACGGCCAGCGAACCGTGTTTGAAGAAAATCAGTGAGAACTGTGAACCGTCGCGGGCCGTGAAGGTATCGGTCGGATATTCGGGTGCGTGCGACGCGGAGCCGCAGCCGAAGAGGGAGAGGAACGACATAAGCAAAAGCGTTTTTCGAATCATCGGTGTGAATTTTACACAATCCGGAGCACAATATAGCGAAAAAAATGAATAATTCCTATCTTTGCGGAGACCAAACAGCCGGGCTGTGCGGAAAAATTTCATCCGCCATGCAGTATCCGGTCCGGTTGCGCATTTAACGGAAAACAACAAGAAAAAATACCATGCATAAATTCAACCACATGTTCGTTGCGGCCGCAGCCGCACTGATGCTGACGGGATGTCTCAAGAGCGAAGGAGACGACCTTTTCAAGAAGCTCGAACCCGTGCGTCCGGGTATCGCCATCTACAATGCCGCCCATCCGCAGAACATGCTCTCGATGCAGTCGGCCGATGCCGCGCTGCGTCTGGCGATGCTGATGGCCGAAGCCGAAAAGCAGGCAGCCGAGGCCGAGGAGAAGGGCGAGGAGCCGGGCAACCCGCTCGATGTCGAATACCTCAAGAAAATCGAGGTCAGCGGTTCCAATCTGAAGAACATGCTCTTCGGCTACAATACCGAGCTGGAGAAGATTCCGACCGGTTTCCGCATCATCTACAACGGCAGCAAGGGCAGCTACGACGCCTACAACCGTGAGGGTTCCTATACGGTGGTGACGAACGATCTGCAGCTGGCGGCAACCGATGCCGGGAACCTTTGGACCGTCTCCATCGACACGCCCGTCGAGATGTCGACCGGGACGGACGAGAAGGTCATCTGCGAGAGCGGTACGACGCGCATCCATGCCGATGCGACGGGCGGCTATGTCATCGAGATGGCGGCCATGAAGATTTACGTCGAGGAGGACTACCAGTCCGACTGGAGCGGCACCTTCCGCTGGAAGCCGAAGTCCGGGACGCTCTGCTATTCGGATTTCGCCGAGGAGGGCAAGGGCAGCCAGCTCGAGGGCGAGGCTTCGGGCCGTTCGTTCGCAACCTTCAACCAGGTGACGGCCCTGGCGCTCGAATACGAAATCGAGGGCGGTGAGTACATGGGCTACAACGTCATCAGCGGCGGCGTGGAGACCTGCCGCATGCCCGATGCCGGCGACTACGATGCCGAGCAGTTCCCGTCGAACGAGGTGTCGGTCGAGTGGGAGCTTCAGGGAAGCTATGCGTTGATTTATACGATTCGCTACAACGGCAACGTCGTGGTCATCGACTGATGCGGGCGGAACGTCATGCGATTGGCGGTGCGGGGTGCAGACTCCGCACCGCTTTGTTTTGGCGTGGGGGATATCCCCTCGGCGGCCTTAGCGGCGCTCCTCCGTTTCGGCCGGTAGCGCCGGGTCCTGTGCCTGGCGTTCGGCGACCTCGCCGCGGTCGATTCCGCGGACGGAGGGAATGAGGAAGGCCGTGATGCCGAGCAGGCAGATGATGCATCCGGCGATGACGAAGGTGGGGCGCAGTCCGACCTCTTCGGCCAGGAATCCCGTGCCGAGCAGGCCGAGCGCAGCCGGGAGCAGGCTGAGGCTGAAGTAGAGCGAGAGCACGCGGCCCAGCACATCGGCCGGAATGCGGTGCTGGACCACCGAGATGAACGATGCGCTGAAGACGCTCGACGAGATGCCCGCGGCAGCGGTGAAGAGTGCGAAGAAGCCATACCCCGAGGCGGGCAGAAGTCCCGAAAGGAGGAACGAAAGCCCGGCGACGACGTACATGCCGTTGATGAGCAGAATCCGGTTGAGGCGGTAGTTGCGCAGCCCCATGACGGTGCCGCCGGCGAGTGCGCCGGCTCCCCATACGATTTCGATGAGGCTCATCTCGTAGGTGCCTCCGCCGAAATGTTCGAGGGTCATGAGCGGGAAGAGCACGCCGACGGGCATGATGAAGAAGAGCACGGCGATGGCCAGCCCGAAGAGCCACGGCATGCCCCGTACGGCGAAGATGGCGGCGATGCCTTCGCGGAATTCGGCGGCCAGGTCGGGTTTGCGCTCGTGACGCTCGGGATCGGGTATGCGGACGAAGAGCAGTGTCGTGCAGGCGATGAGGGCCCCCGCCACGTCGAGCATCAGGATGGTGCCCATGCCCGTGAGCGAGATGAGCAGCGCGCCGAGAGCCGGTCCGGCGATGTCCGAGACCGAGCTGATGACCTGGTTGATGCCGGCGATGCGTGTCAGCTGTGTGTGGGGGGCAAGCAGCGGAATGGAGGCCTGCATGGCGGGACGGTGGAAGGCCGAGCCGGCCGAGCGGCAGGCGAGCAGCAGATAGATGTGCCAGGTGCATGCCGCTCCGCACCAGAAGAGCACGGCCAGCAGCAGCGTGCAGAGGGCGATGAACATGTCCGAGAGTATCATCGTCCGCTTGCGGTTCCAGCGGTCCACGTAGGGGCCTGCGAAGAAGCCGATGACCGACTGGGGCAGCATGCCGCAGATGGCGGCCAGCGCCAGCACCTCGGCCGAACGGGTCTCGATGCTCAGCCAGAAAATCACGGCATAGCCGACAATCGAGCTGCTGAGCACCGACAGAAACTGTCCGCTCCAGATGATGGCGAATGTCTTTTTCCAGGTCTGTTCCATGCTGTGCTGCGGGTGCGGTGCCCGTGACTCTCCGTCGGTCCGATGGCGCACGGCCTCAGTTGCGGGCTCCAATCAGCCGCTAAATTACGCAAAATTTGCGTAAAATCATGCGAAAACCTCGGCGCCGGGGTGCCGAAATGCGCCGTGCGGCACCTCAGTCAACGAACAGGGGGCGGAACAGCTCCGCCCCCCTGTATCACCTGTTTTCCAACTTCCGGAGGTTTATTCAACCTCCCACGTGACACCCGAACGCAGCAGGTCGTCCACGCAGTGAATCGGGCTCTTGGCCTTCACCTCCTCGACCTGACGCTCGACGGCGCGGTCGTAGACGGCATCGTCCTCCACCTCGCGGATGACGCCCAGCGCCACCGGATAGTCGGGATACTTCATCGAGGCGAGCATCACGTGGAGCGTCGTGTCGCGCTCGTGGGCGTCGTGCGTCAGCACGTCGTCGAGCGTATAGCCGTCCTGGCCGACGGTCACCACCTTCAGCTTCATGTTCTCGAAGACGAGACCCTTGTCGCGGTTCGTGCCGAAGAGCATCTTCTCGCCATGACGCAGCGTGATGGTGCGCTCGGCGCGCGTAGCCTTGTCGGCGGCAAAGGCAGCGTGGGTCTTGTCGTTGAAGATGACGCAGTTCTGCATCACCTCGATGACCGACATGCCCCGGTGCTTCGCGGCAGCGACCATGCACTCCTTCGAGAGCTGAACCTCCATGTCAATCGAGCGGGCGAAGAAGGTACCCTTGGCGCCGATGACCAGCTCGCCGGGGTTGAACGGCTTCTCGACGGTGCCGTAGGGCGACGTCTTGGTGATTTTGCCCAGTTTCGAAGTGGGGGAGTACTGACCCTTCGTCAGACCGTAGATTTCGTTGTTGAAGAGGATGACGTTGAGGTCCACGTTGCGGCGGATGGCGTGGATGAAGTGGTTGCCGCCGATGGCCAGCGAGTCGCCGTCGCCGGTGGTCACCCAGACGTTCAGGCGCGGGTTGGCCACCTTGACGCCCGTAGCCACGGCATTCGCACGTCCGTGTACGGAGTGGAAACCGAAGGTCTTCATGTAGTAGATGAAGCGCGACGAGCAGCCGATACCCGAGACGAAGGTGAAGAGGTTGTGGGGCGTGTCGGTCGCGTCGGCGATTTCGGGCAGCGCACGCTGCACGGCGTTCAGGATGGCGTGGTCGCCGCAACCCGGGCACCAGCGTACCTCCTGGTCGCTTTTGAAGTCGGCGGGAGTGTATTTGTAGTCTGCCATGGCTTTACTCTGCTAATAAGGTGTTGAACTTCTCTTTGAGCTCGACGACCGTGAAGGGAAGTCCCTCGCACTTGTTGTACTGGTCGTAGTGGAACTCCTGGAAATGCTGGCGCAGGTAGCCGGCGAACTGTCCTTCGTTGAGCTCGCAGACGACGATGCGCTTGAAGCGTGCGAAGATTTCGCGTACGCCCCGCGGCAGCGGGTTGATGTAGTTGAAGTGGCAGAGTGAAACGCTCTTGCCCTCCTCCTGCATCTGCATGACCGCGCTCTGCAGGTTGCCGCGCGTACCTCCCCAGCCTACGACCAGCAGGTCGCCCTCCTCGGGGCCCAGAACCGTCTGTGCGGGGATATCCTCGACCACCTTGGCCACCTTGGCGGCACGCGTGTCGACCATCTTCTGGTGGTTGGCCGGGTCGTGCGAGATGGAGCCCTTCACGCTGTCCTTCTCCAGACCGCCGACGCGGTGCTCGAGACCCACCTTGCCGGGGAATGCCCAGCCGCGGGCCAGCTTCTCGTTGCGCACATAGGGCATGAAGCCTCCTTCGGGTGCCTTGTCGACGATGGGCGGAACGATGGTGGGGTAGTCCTTCATCGAGGGGATGCGCCACGGCTCCGAACCGTTGGCGATGAAGCCGTCGGTAAGCAGGATGACGGGCGTCATGTGCTCCATGGCGATGCGTCCGGCCTCGAAGGCGAAGTGGAAGCAGTCGCTCGGCGTCGAAGCGGCCATGACCACCACGGGGCACTCGCCGTTGCGGCCGTAGAGGGCCTGTACCAGGTCGCTCTGCTCGGTTTTGGTCGGCAGACCCGTCGAGGGACCGCCGCGCTGCACGTCGACGACGACGAGCGGAAGCTCGGTCATCACGGCCAGACCCAGCGCCTCGCTCTTGAGCGAAAGGCCCGGACCCGACGTGGTCGTGACGGCGAAGTTGCCGGCGAAGGCGGCGCCGATGGCGGTGCAGATGCCGGCGATTTCATCCTCGGCCTGTACGGTCTTCACGCCGAGGTCCTTGCGCTTGGCCAGCTCCTCGAGAATCACCGTGGCGGGGGTGATGGGATACGAACCGCAGAAGAGCGGCAGGCCGGCCTTCTCGGCTGCGGCGCAGAGACCCCATGCCGTTGCGACGTTGCCCGAGATGGTGCGGTAGGTGCCCTTTTCGAGCTTGGCGGGAGCCACCGTATAGGTATTGGCGAACTGGTGGGTGTTGGCCGCGTAGTTGTAACCGGCGTCGATGGCCAGCTTGTTGGCTGCGGCCACGGCGGGGTTCTTCTTGGCGAATTTCGAATCGAGGTAACGCTTGGCGTAGTCCTCGGGGCGGTTGAACAGGTAGAAGCAGATGCCCAGTGCGAACATGTTCTTGCACTTGACAATGGCCTTGTTGTCGAGTCCCGTCTCCTTGAGCGCTTCGCGCGTCATGGTGGTGATGTCGGGAATCACGACGTTGGATTCGTCGAGCTTGAGTTCGGCCAGCGGGTCGAGTGTGGTGAAGCCGGCCTTTTTCAGATGTTCCTCGGTGATGGAGTCTCCGTCGATGATGACCGTAGCTCCCGGTTTGAGCCATTTGCGGTTGGCCTTGAGTGCCGCGGGGTTCATAGCGACCAGCACGTCGCAGTAGTCGCCGGGGTTGAGTCCCGGACGGTTCGCGAAGTGCACCTGGAATCCCGAGACGCCTGCCACGGTTCCCTGCGGGGCGCGGATTTCGGCCGGATAGTCCGGGAACGTCGAGATGCCGTTGCCCAGCAGCGCCGAAGTGTCGGAGAAGAGCGTGCCGGTGAGCTGCATGCCGTCGCCCGAATCGCCCGAAAAGCGAATCACGACATCCTGCAACTCGCGCACATTGGTTTTGTCCATGTCTGAGTGGTTGGTTTTAGGTTGGTTTTTGAAACTGTAATACAAATATATAAATTTATTGTTAGATTATTCACAAAAGGTGAAAAATTTTGATAACCCGTAACCGGACGTCGTTTTTGCCAAAGAGTCCGGACGGGGCATGTCGCTCCGCCCGGACTCTTCGTCGGGGAAATGGGGCGCCGCCGGTCGCCGAACGCCCGTTGTTCATCTCTTCGGCGCCGGGGCTCAGAAGGCGACCTCCGCTTCGGAGGCGCCCACCTTGATGACCACGTCATCGTCGGCCACCAGCGCCTTGCCGAACGAATATTCGCCCATCATGTCGTCGAAGTCGGCCGGATAGATGGTAACCGTTTCGCCGACCTTGACACCCACGTAGAACTCCGTTCCCTCGTAGTTGTAGACCGTCAGGTAGAACGTTGCGCCGCGGTTCATCGTAAAGCCTTCGGCGAAATCCCAGTCGTAGTTGGTCGTGCTGTACACGTCGAAGGTGTCGGCATTGTAGTAGGCAATCACCGAGACGGTCGAGCCGGCATCGATATCCTCATAGGTAACCTCTACCGTAACGTCCGATGCCGGCATGACGAAGCCGGCGTAGGGCAGGTCGAGTGTCACTGCAACCTCTCCGCCCTCGGCGTCGGTCGCCTTGACCGAGGCGATGCGCTGTCCCTCGGGCACATAGATGGACATCGAGACTGTCTCTCCCTCGGCATAGAGCGTTCCGCCGTTGAAGGTGATGTTTTCGTTGCCCGATACGGTGTAGGCTTCGGCAACCTCCACCGTGGCCTTGAGCTCCGTGGCCGTGTCGGGAATCCGTACGGCGGCGCGGTACATCGCATAGGCGTAGTGCTCGAAGGCGAAGGTCTCACCCGACGAAATGCGTGCCTGCATCGGCTTGTAGCCCTCGTCGGCCGTGGCGAAGAGGTAGACCGTCTCGCCCGGGATACCCTTGTCGGTCGGTACGCCGTAGTAGATGTCGTCGGCGTCGTAGAACGTCGCCTCGCTCACATGGTCGCTGGCCGTGCAGCTTACCGCAATCTTCTCCATGAAGTTCAGCGTCACGGTCACATCCTCGGCCGGCATCTCGAAGCGGACGTAAATCCGTTCGATGAGCTCCGGCTCGACGCCCTGGGCCGAGATGTCGGCCGAGGCGAGGTAGTAGTCCGGCTTGACCCGCAGCTCGGCGGTCACCTGCTCGCCGTCAATCGACTCCGTGGGGAGGGTCGACTGTTCGAGGTCGAGGTAGGTATCCTCGGCATGCTCCCAGGTGATGGAGTGGCGGGCATGCTGCTCGCCTACGACGCGGAGCGTCACGTCGCCCGTCACATCCTCGTAGTCGGGGCGTACGGTTACCTGATAGACGTTGTCGACCAGAGCCGAACGGGTGAACGAACAGCCGGTCGTTTCGGCCAGCGAGCGCCATTCGCCCCCGCCGATGCTGAACTCGACATTGGTGATGGTATAGGCGTCGGCCGTCAGCAGGTAGCAGTCGAAGTAGCGGTAACCCTTCTCGGGGCTGACGCCGTAGAGCCGCACGCTCGGATTCTCCTCGAGGAGCATCGTGTGGCCGCCGTCGGTCAGCTGCTGCTGGACGCTGTAGCAGGCTACCACCTCGAAATCCGAGTCGGGCACCGTGATGTCGACCGAGAGCGTTGTCAGGCTTTCACCTTCGGATGCCGTGAATTCGGGCATGCAGACGGCGTCGTTCACGTGGATGTGGATATGCTCCATGTGGTAGCTCTCGAAGCCCGACGAGAGGATTTCACCGGGGGTGAGCGTCAGCGTAAGCGTCGAGCCGGGCTCGTAGTCGCCACCCTGTTCGACGCCCGAGAGAGCGATGAAGTCGGGTGTCAGGTTCAGCACCGTCGTTGCGGAGCTTGCGGTGTTGCCGCCCGGACCGGGAGCGTTGTCCGTGTCGTTGCAGGCGGTGAGCAGAGCGAAGCTCTGTACGAGAAAAAGAGCACAAGAGTCAGGGGGAATCGATGTTTCATGACGAATCCTTTCTTTGGTATAAATGTGTTATAAATATGGTATGGGGGTGATGCGAGGCCCGAAATGGGTACGGAAAGCCGCCGGGCGGCCTGTTGTATCAGAACAAAGATAGCGATTTTTTGCCTTTATGGCTAAAAAAATGGTCGATTTTTTCCTCCTCCTGGTGCGGATGGAGGCGGTCCCGATAAAAGGGGCACGATTTGAGCCTGTTGGCTGATGGCAGGAAATGGTGCAGGGCAGAGAGGTGTGTGAAGCCGGTATGGCCTTGCACGCACGAGAAGGGATGCTGCCGCAGGAGCTCTTTCCGGAAAATGGGCCGTTGCCGTTCAACGGTACGGCGTGTGGGGCTCTTGCCGAAAATGGGGCGCAGATTATGAGGCTGCAGGATATGGGGCGCAGAATATCTGGCCGGAGGTGCGGCGGCCGGCGCGGTGCATCTTCTGTGCGGCGGCGGAAATTTACGGTACGGCGGCATCGGCCCCGTGCTGTCGCGGCTTCGGGACCGGCCGTACCGCTGCGCCGCGCCTAACGGATGGAGTTCATGCGGATGCTCGCCTTGACCAGCGCGATGGCGCGGATGCGCTCGATGCGCACCTCCTTGTCGGCATGGTGGGGGTTCTGGCTTACCAGTTTGACGTATCCCTCGCGCTCCGATTTCTGGATGTACTTGACGGTGATGTACTCTTCGCCGTCGATGTCAATCGAGAGCAGGTACATGTCGCCCCAGAAGACGTCGTTGATGTCGTGCAGCTGCTTGTAGAGCACGATGTCGCCGCTCTTGAGCAGCGGATACATCGAGTCGCCGACCACATAGATGGCACCGTCGCACTTGGGAAGGTTGGGGATATGGATATAGTTCACCGGTTTGGTCTGCACGCGGTCCGTAAAGAGCGGTACCAGCCCGGCCGTCCCCTCAATCGAATAGAGCGGCACGCTCTGCAGCGGCAGCGACGAGTCCGTGCGCCGCATGTAGGCCGTCAGGTCGGGTTCGGCGTTGAACATCTCGCCTTTGCCGCTTTCGAGCCATTCGGGATTGACGTTCAATTCCTGAATAAGAATGTTGCGGTTTCGCGACGAAAGTCCCGTTTTGCCCGTCTCAATCATCGAAAGGGCTGCTTTTCCGATGCCAAGGCGCTGTGCCAGTTGCTCTTGCGTCATGTTCAACGCCTTTCGTATCATTTTTATGCGCTCGTTCATGGCTCCTCGATTGGAAAAAATTATAATAAAAAATTGTATTATCTTGTATCAATATTCAATTATTGAACTATCTTTGTCTCTGCAAAGTTAAACAATTTATTCCGGTGATGCAAACTCCGCACCGGAAAAACCATTCATCCACAACAAGACATGATGTATACCGTATCGTCTGAACTTTACCGGGAGACGGCCGCGCGTCTGTGCGACGCGCTCGACGGGGAGAGCTACTACTCGGGCTCGCTCGAGTTTGTCTTCGACGGGATGGAGTGTCGCCTTGTGGTGTCGGTGATTGCCTACCGCCGCCGTGAGGTCGCCCCCGAGGGGGTTACCGAGCCGATTTCCGACCTGGTGCCCGTCTGGTGGGAGTTCCACACCGTCGGTGACGAGGGGGAGTGTCTCAACGACTTCTCCTTTGCCGAGATGAAGCGCTACGTGTTCTGATGCGCTTCAGCGTGCGGGCCGCGCCGAGCTGCCTGCCGCTCCCGCGTTCCGGACCCCGCCCTCCTGTGGCGCGGCGCCGCCCTCCGGAACGTCTCCAAGTCGGGGGAATCTCCCGCCGTGGCGCCGCACAACCGGATTCCCCGACCGACACCGTTGCCCGCGCAGCGGTGTTTTCATACCCGTCCGCTCCGGAGACGGCCCGCCGGGGGCACGTCTCCGGAGTGCGACATAATGACCTGTTGGTCCTCTAAAATTCTTTCACGATGTCCCTCTCCTTTACCGATTTCGCACTCGAGGTCTATCCCTTCCTCGAGCTGCAGCCCTTTCATCGGGTCTACTACCGCGTGCTCGAGGCCTTCGCCCGGGGGCGCATCCGGCGGCTGATTGTCACCATGCCGCCGCAGCACGGCAAGAGCGTCGGCGCAACGACCCTTCTGCCTGCCTATCTGCTGGGGCTCGAGCCCGACCTGCGGGTGGCCATCGCCTCCTATTCGGGTTCGCTCGCCTCGAAGTTCAACCGCCGCGTGCAGCGCATCCTCGAATCGTCGGAGTATGCCGCCCTCTTTCCCGAGACGACCATCAAGCGCGGCACGCGTCCGCCGAGCTACATCCGCACGGCCGACGAGGTGGAAATCATCGGCCGCCGCGGCGGCCTGCTCTCGGTCGGCCGCGAGGGTTCGCTCACGGGCAACCGTGTCGACTGCTTCATCCTCGACGACCTCTACAAGGATGCCCTCGAGGCCAACTCGCCCCTCATCCGGGCCAACTGTTGGGAGTGGTACACCTCGGTGGTCCGCACCCGCATGCACAACGCCTCGCGCGAGCTGGTGGTCTTCACCCGCTGGCACGAGGAGGACCTCATCGGTTCGCTCATGCGCCGCGAACCGGTCGTGGCGCTCGAGCGGTGGGAGCAGCTGTCGGCCCCGGAGGCGGCAGAGGCGGCAGAGGCTGCCGCAACGTCGGCTGCGGCGTCGGGAGGATGGCTCCACCTCAATTTCGAGGCGCTCAAGACCTCGCCTCCCACCGAACTCGACCCCCGGTGCCCGGGCGAGGCGCTCTGGCCCGGACAGCACGACGTCGCGCTGCTCGAGGCCAAGCGGCGGCTCGACCCCGTGCAGTTCGAGTGCATGTACCAGGGCCACCCCTCGGCACGCGAGGGGCTGCTCTACGGCGGGAACTTCGCCGAGTACGACGAACTGCCGCGCGAGGTGGTCCGCCGCGGCAACTATACCGATACGGCCGATACGGGCGACGACTACCTCTGTTCGCTCTCCTATGTGGTCGACGTCGACGGTGTGATTTACGTGACCGACGCGGTCTATTCGCGCGAGCCGATGGAGGTGACCGAGCAGCTGGTGGCCGAGATGCTCCAGCGCTCCGATACGCGTGAGGCGGCCGTCGAGAGCAACAACGGCGGCCGGGGCTTTGCCCGGGCCGTCCAGGCGCGTGCGCCGGGCGTGCGCGTCGAGTGGTTCCACCAGAATGCCAACAAGGAGGCGCGCATCCTCTCCAACTCGGCCACGGTGCTCCACCTGGTGCGCTTCCCGCGGGGCTGGTCGCTGCGCTGGCCCGAGCTCTATGCCCACCTGACCACCTATCGGCGGAAGTTTCGCGCCAACCGCTGGCACGATGCCGCCGACGTGGTGACGGGCATCGTCGAACGCGAGGCGACGGGGCGCGGCGGACGTCTGCGCTTCGTGAAAATCGTGTAGCGGCGGCTCCGCGTCCCGGTTGCCGCCGGCTGTTCCGGCCGTTGCGGCCCCGTGCCGCTGCTGCGTGTTGCCTCCGGTACCCCTGCTGTACGGCCCCTCCAACCGGAAACGGGGTCCGGCCTTCGAAGGCCGGACCCCGTTCTGTTTCCGGAGGGCTGCTGCGTCACTGTGCGCTCCAGGTGCAGCGGAGCCGTTCGGGACGCGGCCGGGCGGGGTCGCGCAGCCAGAGCATCGCCACGTCGTCGGCCGCACGGCCCGTGCCGAAGTCGAAGCCGTCGCGCGTGACGAACTCGACGGGAATGCGTCCCTCGAGTCCGAAGCCTCCGTAGAAGTCGCGCAGCCACTCCTCGCCCGGGGTCGGGATAAGGAAGAGCGCATCGTCGCCGCGCTCCCCTGCAAGCCGCATCGCCTCGCGCATGAGCTCCGTCGCCAGGCCGCGGCCCCGGTATTCGGGGGCGGTGGCCACACCGTAGATGTAGGTCGTGCGCCCCAGTTCGCTCTCGAACGGCAGCAGGTGGAGCATCGCCGCCATGCGGCCGTCGCGCTCGATGCTCAGCATCCGCCTCCGGCTGTAGTAGCGGATGAGGAACGAGTCGATGAACTGCTCCTCGTCGCCGAAGCAGGTCTGCCACAACTCCTTGCATGCCAGCTCGTCGGGGTGGAGGTGAATGGCCGTGAACTTGTGCTGGATGACGGCGGGGTGGTACGACAGCTTGGCGCGCCGCAGCCCCTCGATGCCGAGGTCCTCCTCGCGGTTGATGAGCGTGAAGCGCTCGGGCAGGTGGCGGGCGAAGAGGCAGTTGATGACGGTGAAGGCGCCGTCGTAGTCGGTGTCGGCCTTCTCGACATGGGTGTCGAACGTATGGTCGTTGACGGCCGAGCCGTAGGTGAAGGCCACCATGCGCTCGCCCACATAGATGCAGCCGCCCGTCATGCCCAGCTCGGCGAAGTGGGCGAAGGCCCGCTGCATGGCCCGCTGTTCGGCACAGAGCTCCGAGGTGTGGCCCTCGTGGTTGCGTCGCCATTCGCGTTCGAGCTGCATGCACTCGTCGAACCGGTCGGGCGTAAGCTCCTCGTAGCGGTAGTCGGGATATTCGGCCATGAAGCGGTTGATGTGGTTGCGCTTGGGCTGGTAGCGGCGGCCCGGGAGGTTGCGCAGGTCGTCGGCCGCATAGACATAATCCTCGAGCGCGCGGTCCGATTCGAAGGCGAACTGCCCGATATGCATCTGGCGAATCATCTCGCGGCCGCGGTCCGTCAGGCCGATGATGCGCAGCCGCTGGCCGTGGGCATGGGCATCCTCGCGCAGCGCGGGGATGATGCGTGCGCAGTCTCCCTCGCCGACGGGCTGCATGTAGCCCAGCCGGTCGCCCCCGTCGATGTGGAAGCGAATCACCAGAAAGCCGTCCACGATGGCCCACGCGCTGTGGTAGACCTCCTGCCAGCAGAACATGTTTGCGAACGAGAGGTCGCAGTTGGTGATGTCGGACGACATCGTGAAGCGTTCGATGGTTGCCCGGTCTTCAAGCCGGACAGGTCGGAATTCAATCATTGCTCTGTTGCGTCTTCGCACCATCGACCGTGTAGTCCTTGCGTTCGATGTGCGTGTAGTATTGTTGTATGAGCGCCTTGAGCCGGGGCAGCAGGGTGTCGTTCCGGTCGGTTACGCCCTCGGTTGCGTTCCCGGTTGCGTTCCCGGAGGTCGTTGCGGCTGTCGCGGCCACTGCCTTGTCCGCTCCGGCCGGCGTACTGCCGGCATCGGTTGCGGCGCATCCGGAGGTCGTCACCTTGGCCACCTCAGCGGCGCGGCGGCCGCTGTCGGTCCGGGGCTCGACGGTGCCCCGGGCCTCGTCGAAGAGCAGCACCGAGCTGTCGGTCACCGCCCGGAAGTTGCCTCCGCCGTAGGAGACCGACCAGCGGGGCCGTTGCGGTTCGTTGAGCACGTCGCGCCCGAAGGCGAAGTAGGGCTCGCGGTTGCCCAGCAGCCCGAGCAGCGTCGGCATGAGGTCGAGCTGCTGCGTGACCTCGCGGATGCTGCCGCGCAGTGCGCCGTCGGGCGTGTAGATGAAGCCCATGATGCGCATGTTGCCCGGGAAGGCGAGGCTTTCGGGCGCGAACTTCTCGGACGACACGTGGTCTGCCGTAAAGACAAAAATCGTGCGGCGGAACCACTCCTCGTCCTTGTAGCGCTCGAAAAAGCGGCGGAAGGCCATGTCGTCGTAGGCGACACCCTTGTGGATGCGGGTGTAACCCTCGGGCAGCGAGTCGGCGTACTGCTCGGGTACGACGAAGGGGTGGTGCGACGAGAGGGTGAAGAGCGTGGCGAAGAAGGGCTCGCGCGTGCGGCCCAGCTCCTCGCCCGTAAAACGGAGGAACGGTTCGTCCCAGATGCCCCAGTAGCCGTCGAAATCACCCCGGCCGTGGGCCTCCTCGTAATCCTCGCGGCTGACGAGCCGCTCGACGCCGGCCGAGCGGGCGTAGGCCCCGAAGCCCATCGAGCCATGCTCCGAGCCGCAGAAGAAGAGCGTCTCGTAGCCCTGGTCGGAGAGCATGGCGGGCAGTTGGCGGCTGCGTCCCAGTGCCTGGGGCATCAGCACGAAGGGGGTCTTGAACGAAGGGATGCTTCCCAGCACCGAAGGCAGCGCCTGGATGGAGCGGGTGCCGTTGGCATAGAACCGCTCGAAGCAGAGGCCTTCGCGCATGAGCGAGTCGAGGAAGGGGGTGAATCCCTGCTCCGTACGGTCGGCATAGAGCTCGGGCATGAGGTGGGCCGAGTGCTCGGCCGACATGCTCTCCATGATGAAGAGTACGACGTTGCGGCCCGCAAGGTTGACCGCCGCCGAGTCGGCGGGCATGTGGAGCGGTGTGAAGAGGCTGTCGAGCTCCTCCGGCGCGTAGTATTTGCGGTAGGAGACCTTGGCGCTGCTGCCCGCCGTGCGGAGGATGCAGAAGGGGTTGCTCAGGATGAGGTTGGCCTTGCCGCTGTCGGGCGTGTAGAGCGTGGCGTTGGAGAGGGTGATGGGGCGTGTCATGCGGGTCATGCCGCCGCGCATGCCTGCGACGCAGAGCCCTGCGGCGAGGGCCAGCAGCAGCGTGCTGCCCGTGTAGTAGCTCCAGCCGTCGCGCAGCAGGCTCTCCTCGCGCGCCTTCGGGCGGTAGCCCCACGCCAGCAGTGCGATGAGCGCCGCGGCGACGAGCGCCAGGTACCAGTTCTCGCCCAGAAACTTCACGACCAGCTGCGCCGAGTTGTCGTTGTCGGCGAAGAAGAGCTCCTCGGCCGTGAAGCGCTTCTGCGTGTAGCGGAAGTAGACGCAGTCGGCCATGTTGACCGCCACCACGAGCAGCGCATTGACCACGACGTAATAGCCGTAGCGCAGCTTGCCCCACCAGCGCCGCTCGCGGATACGGCGCGGCAGCGGCAGCAGCGAGAGCAGTACGAAGAGCCCGTTGGCGTAGACAATCGAGGCGGTGTCGAATTTCAGGGCGCCGCAGAGGAGCTGTCCTGCCTCATGCCACGAGAGCGGGCCCAGCAGTTCGTAGTTGTAGAGGTAGAAGACCGCGCGGCAGAGCATCAGCACCGCATAGAGCAGCACGATGCGCCACGCAAGCAGGAAAATCGGGGTATGGAGCAGTCGTTTCACGGGTTGTTGGTTTTGTGTTGTTGGCCGTCGGGCGGAGGCTGGCCTGCCGGGGTTCCTGTGCCGATTTTTTGTACCGGCGGTCCGGTGGCTCTCCTCTGTGGCGGAGGTTCCGGCTGCAAATTTAATCGTTTCGGCGGTTGGTGCAACCCGGCGCCGCCTCTTTTGGTGGAAAAGGGGGCCTCGGCCTCTCCGGTGCGCCCCTCTGCTGGCTTCGGGGCGGGGCCGTAGGGAGGTTCAGGTGTCTTGCCCCGGTCCGGCGCCCGGTCCCAACCCCGGTGTCTTGTTCCGGCTCCGGCGCCCTGTTCGGGCCCCGGTGTCTTGTTCCGGCCCCGGTCCGCTCCGGATGACGGGCATACCCCGCCCGCTCCCGCCTGCAACGTCGACGGCCGCCGTCCTCCGACTCGTGGAGTCGGTGACGGCGGCCGTGGGTCATTGGGGGCGTCCCGTGCCTCGGGATGCTATTCGCACGCCTTGAGCGACATGTCGAGCGACCTGATTTGGTGGGTCAGCGCACCGACCGAGATGAAGTCGACGCCGCACTCGGCATAGGCGCGCATCGTCTCGAGGGTGATGCCGCCGCTCGATTCCGTTTCGCAGCGTCCGGCCACCTTCTCGACCGCCTTGCGCGTCATTTCGGGGGTGAAGTTGTCGAACATGATGCGGTCGACGCCTCCGGCGGCGAATACCTCGTCGATATCCTCCAGCGTGCGGACCTCGCACTCGATGGGGATTTCCTTCCCGCGGGCACGCAGGTATTCGCGGGCGCCGGTGATGGCCTTGCGGATGCCGCCGGCGAAGTCGATGTGGTTGTCCTTGAGCAGAATCATGTCGAAGAGCCCCATGCGGTGGTTCTCGCCGCCGCCCAGTTTGACGGCCATCTTGTCGAGCACGCGCATGCCCGGCGTGGTCTTGCGCGTGTCGAGGATGCGGGTGTGCAGCCCCTCGAGGTGCTTTACGTAGAAGGCCGTCTGGGTCGCAACGCCGCTCATGCGCTGCATGATGTTGAGCAGGATGCGCTCGGCCTGAAGCAGCGAGCGCAGCCGCCCCGAGACGTAGAAGGCGACGTCGCCCGGCTTGACGCGGTCTCCGTCGTTGAGAATCTGCTCGAACCGCATCTCGGGGTCGAGCCGGTCGAGTACCATCTGGGCCACTTCGATGCCGGCGATGACGCCCTCCTGCTTGCAGAGCAGGCGCATGCGTCCGTGCGCGTCGGCCGGAATGCAGCAGAGCGACGTGTGGTCGCCGTCGCCGATGTCTTCTTTGATGCAGAGCTCGATGAGCTCCTTGACGAAAGGTATGTATTCGGGTTTCATACGGCAAAGGTACGAAAAAATATTTATTTCGGCCCAATCAGGCGCCCTTCGAAGGTCACCAGCCAGCGTCCGGCCACGGTGAACGTCATGCGGCAGTCGATGTCGTCGATACGTCCCTCGAACTGCGTGACGCGAAGCTCCCCGTCGGGACGGTAGGTGGCCCCGCCGCCCACCTCGTTGGGCTGGAGCACCTCGGGAATGACCTCCTCCAGCGCAAAGCGGAGCGAGCGGTCGCCCGTGGGGATGTAGCCGACGTCGCGGAGCCGCATCTCGCTGCCCCACGTTCCGGCCTCGAGGCGGAAGCGGTGGAGGTAGAGCGTGAAGTCGTCGAGCCCGGCCAGTTCGATGTATCCCTCCCGGTTGGTGTAGCGCTCGCCGCTCTGCGTGTCGCTGACCGTCGTCGTACCGTAGAAGTGGAGGTTGGTTCCCGTCAGGCGGCCCTCATCCAGATAGGGGTTCTCGACCAGATAGACATATCCGTTGGGAAGTCCCGAGTCGTCGTCGCTGCAGGAGGATAGTGCGCAGAGCGCGCCGATGAAGAGAAAAAGTCGTTTGAGCATGGTTGTGTTTTTTAAGGGTGGTGGTTTGGAAAAGGTCGTTTGGGGGTTATTTTCGACCCGTGTAGCGGAGGCTGTAGCCCATGCACTCGAAGGTGAGCGAGAGCCGCTCGGCGGTTGCCGTGCCGCGCAGCGCGGTGATTTTGCGCTCCTCCATCGGCCGTTCGCCGTAGTAGGGGATGACCTCGTCGGCCGTGAGGGTCGCCGTATCGCCCGACGACGAGTAGCCGATGCCCGGCAGCGTCATGTCGATGGCCATCGGCATGCCCGGAAACTGCATGTCGTAAATCCACAGCGTCAGCGTGCTCTCGTCCGTCGAGCTCTGCAGTTCGAAGGAGACGTCGTCGTAGCTGTAGCTCTGCGTGGGGTCGGCGAGCAGGTACATCTCCAGCGTTCCCTTGTAGCCGATTTGGGTCTTGAACGAGATTTCGTCCTCCGTGTTGCAGGCCGCCGCGAAGAGCAGGCAGGCGAAGAGTGCAAGCAGTCTTTTCATCGTTGTTCTGTTGTGTTTGGGTTTGTGTCAGAGATTGATGTTGAGCGTCACGCCGAACGTCCGGGGGCGTCCCCGCTGCACGAAGTCGTTGCCGATGGAGCGGAAGTAGAAGACGTCGTAGTGCGTGTCGGCGAGGTTGCGGCCCCAGAGGTCGAGCGAGAAGTGGCGCTGCTCGAAGCGCACGGAGGCTCCCGTGAGCAGGTAGAAGGGCTGGCGGAGCGAGTTCTGCTCGTTCCAGGCGATGGAGCCCGTGCCGCGCAGGTCGGCCTGCAGGACGATGCGCTCGAGCCAGCGGCGGCCGACGGGAAGCTCCCACGAGGCGACGGCCGAGAAGGTGTGCTCCGGAGCGTAGGGAATGCGCTTCCCGGTGTAGTCCTCGATGCCGTTGTCGTACTCCACGAAGCGGGCGTCGGTGTACCCGTAGGCGACGTTGAGCTCCACGTTGCGGTGGGGCGTCGCCTGCACTGCGACCTCGGCGCCGAGGCTGCGCGTGCGGCCGGCGTTGGTCATCATGCGCCCCGTGGTGCTTCCGTCGGGAAAGACGGTCAGCTGCTGGTCGTGGCAGTCAATCCAGAAGAGGGCGAAGTCGCCTCGGACGGCCCCCTCGAGGCACGAGAAGTGGCCGCCCAGCTCGTAGTTCCAGCTGTACTCGGGGTCGTAGCCCACCACTTCGCGGATGTCGTACTGCGTGCCGACGTGGAAGTACTCCTTCATGATTTGCTGCTGCAGTACGTCGGAGAACATCTGCGTGTTGAAGCCTCCGGCCTTGTAGCCCTTGGCGACCGAGAGGTAGAGGTTGCGGTTCTCGTCGAAGGAGTAGGTGACCGTCACCTTGGGCAGCAGTTCGGTAAAGAGGTCGCGCAGCGTGCCGCGCGTGTCGATTTTGATGGGGGTGACGGCCACGAGTTCGCGGTTGCCCTCGTCGTCCGTGCGGTAGGTCTTGCACCCCGTGTCGGTGAAGTTGCGGTAGCGCAGCGTGGCATGCTCGTAGTCGAAGCGCAGCCCCGCCGTGAAGCGCCAGCGCCCCGCGCGGAGTTCCGATTCGTGGTAGAGTGCGGCGCCGAGCGTCGGCATGCGGAAGGAGCTTCCCAGCACGAAGTTGTCGGAGTCCCAGACATCGACATAGTCGGGGTTGACCTGGTTGACATGCTTGAGAATCAGTTCGTCGATGCCGTACTGCTTGAAGCGCACCGGGGCGTCCATCACCCCGTGGCGGTAGAATCCGAAGGCGCCGAAGAGCCAGCGGTAGCGGCCCTCGCCCCGCTTGCGGATGACGATGTCCTCGGTCACGGTGTGTTCGGTGCGGGCCTGCCGCAGCGTGAAGTAGGAGAGCGGCAGGAAATCCTGGTCGAGCACCATCTCGTCGTCGGAGTACTGGTAGCTCGTAATCGAGGCGATGGAGAAACGCTCGGCCTCGTAGCGGACCGTCAGGCCGTTGCTGAGCATCGTGCGGTCGTAGGACGAGGGGTCGTTGTAGTTGATTTCGCCCGGGCGGATGACGCTCTGCCCGTCGACCGTAATCTCCTCGCCCACATAGGCGTAGGGGTAGCCCCCCTGGTTGAGTACCGAGACCGAGAAGGTGTTGTCAATCTGCCAGCGCGAGCCGTCGCGCCACTGCAGGCGCCACCGTCCGCCGACGTTTTCTTCCCAGTCGCAGCGCTTGCCCGTCGAGCGGTTCTCGAAGAATCCGTCGCTGCGGTTGTAGAAGCCCGTGACCGAGAGCCCGAGCCCCTCGCGCAGCTTCTGGTAGGCCGAGGCGCGCAGCTTGAGGGTGTTGCCGCTGCCGTACTCCATGCCCAGACGGACCCCTTCGTAGGAGAGCGGCGAGAGCGTGTAGACGTTGATGACGCCGCCCATCGTGTTGCGGCCGTAAAGCGTCGACTGCGGGCCGCGCAGCACCTCGATGCGCTCGACGTCGGCCAGCTGTGTGTCGTAGTTGTCCTTGTTGAGCACCGGCACGTTGTCGACGTTGAGTCCCATGACGGGCTGGTCGATGCGGGCGCCGAGCCCCCGGACGTAAATCGACGAGGTCATGCGCGAGCCGTAATCGGGGATGTGGAGGTTGGGAACGATGAGCGATGCCTCCTTCAGCGCGTCGATGTGGCGCCGTTCGAGCATCCGCTCGCCCAGAATCGACGAGGCGACGGGCTGGTTGCGCAGCACGAGCCCCTGCTTGATGGCCGTCACCTGGACGCGGTCCACCTGGATGACGGTGTCGGCGTCGAGGTTGCCGTCGGTTGCCGCCGCATCGTCTCCGGGCAGGGCGCGTGCGTGCGCATCCGCAAGGACGGACAGGGCGGCAGCGAGCAGCAGGAGCGTGATATGGCGCAGGCGGGGTTTCACGGGGAAAAGTCTCGGAATCGGGTGCAAAGTAAGGGCTTTTCCCGCGAAAAAGCAATCCTAATTTATGAGGAGCGGCTTGTGGTAAGCGGCCGGGCGGTTGCCGGCAGAGGGCTCCGCTCAGAACTCCTCGGAGTCGACATAGCCCCGCGTGACGGCATAGAGCGTCAGCCCCGGGACGGAGCGGATGCCCAGCTTCTCCATCAGGTTGCGGCGGTGCGAGATGACCGTCGTCAGCCCGATGCCGAGCCGTTGGGCTATCTCCTTGTTGATGTGGCCGCGGGCGATGAGTGCGAGCACCTCCGCCTCGCGGGCCGAGAGCACGGGCGCCTGTGCGGCGGAGCTCTCCGGGACCGGGTCGTGGGTGTCGCGGTGGACGCTGCGGTGCATGCGCATGATGTCGTGTACGAGCTCCTCCTCGCTGCGGAGGATGTCGAGCCGCCGCATGTCGGCCAGTTCGGGCGGAACGGAGCCTCCCGTGAGCAGAATCACCCGCCGGCGGTAGGGGCGGAAGAGGGCGTTGTGGCGTACGAAGAGCGGTGTGGCGGTGAAGAAGTGGAAGTAGCGCTCCATGCCGCTCTCCTCGAGCGTGCGCACGTCGTTGAAGGCCTCGACCTCGGCCATCGGGATGATTTTCTCGAGTATCGACTTCATGCCCAGCGCCGTGAGGATGCTGGGGGCGATGACGGCTATGGCGGGGCGGTGCTCCATCATTCGTGGTGGTAGGGTTCGTTGTTGAGGATGGTGAAGGCGCGGTAGAGCTGCTCGGCGAAGAGCGCCCGCACAATCTGGTGCGAAAAGGTCATCTTCGAGAGCGAGAGTCGCGTGTCGGCCCGTGCGTAGACCGCCTCCGAGAAGCCGTAGGGGCCTCCGATGACCAGCACCAGCCGCTTCATGCCGCTGTTCATCCGCTTCTGGAGCCATGCGGCGAACTCGACCGAACGGTACTCGGTGCCGTGCTCGTCGAGCAGCGCCACGTAGTCGCCGTCGGTCAGCTGGCGGAGGATAGCCTCGCCTTCGGCCGTGCGCTGCTGCTTCTCGGTGAGGTTGCGCGTGTTGCGCACGTCGGGAAGCACCGTGAGCCGGAAACGGCAGTAGAAGTCGATGCGCCGGGCGTACTGCTCGACCAGCGCTGCGACCTCCTTCGAATCGGTCTTGCCGATGACTATGAGTTCGATGGTCACTGTTGCCTGTTCGGATATCGGGTGATTTTCGGAAGGGACGCGCCCCCGCTGCATGGCGTGAGGTCGGGCCTCACGCTCCTCAGAGGTCGCTGTTCCACTCGCCGTCGGCATCCTCGTAGATGACCGGGCGCGACTTCTCGACCGACTTGAGCCATTCGTAGGCCTTGTACATGTTGTAGCCGTTGCCCGAGGGGGCGCCCAGCGCAAAGGCCACCACGCAGGTGAAGTTGCGCGAGCGGTAGTACATCGCCTTCACCCGCTCGAGGTATTCGTCGGCCAGCCGCGGGTCGTTCGAGGGGGTGCCTCCCACGGTGCGGTCCCCGCGCCGTTCGGGCGCCGAGATGGCGGCGCGGTCGATGACGTAGAGCCCCGTCTGGTCGCACAGCGCATAGAACCACGCCGGCTGCGGATAGTCGGGGCAGACGGTGTTGTAGCCCTGGCTCTTGAGGCGGAGCAGTTCGCGCCGCGTCGCATCGGCATCGGCCCCGGCGTTGCAGCGCACGCGCTTGAGCGTGATTTCCTTGCCCAGCCGCATCAGCTTGCCGTCGCGCAGTTCGGTCTTGCCGAAGCCGATTTTCAGCGGCATGTACTCCTTGTAGACGCCGTCGCGCCGCGTGAAGAGCATCACCTTGTAGAGCGGTGCGCTCTTGGCGCCGCCCTCCCACTTGTTGGCATAGGTGCCGTAGATGTAGGGGTCGAACCGCACGGTGTCGGTCGAGCGGCCGGGGATGGTCACCTCCGTCATGTTGAACTCGAGCAGCTTGCCCTGCGGCGAGTAGATGTCGTAGCCGACGGTCACCGGCTCGTCGTAGTTGTAGGAGTTCTGGGCCACGATGTCGAGCCGCAGCACGCCGAACTCGCGCCCCTCGGGGTCGGGTTCGAGCGAGATGGTGAAGTCGCGGATGGAGCGCTTGTTCTGCATGTAGAGGTAGCTGCCGGCAAAGGGCTCGCGGGGAGTCACCTCGGGGTCGATGGCCGCCGCGGCTCCCTGCGTCATCTCGAGCAGCAGCGTATTCTCGCCTTCGCGGATGTAGGGCGTCAGTGCGAATTCGGCCGGCGTGACGGCATCCTCGCACTGGGCCACGAATTCGCCGTTGACCGTCAGACGGTAGGGCAGCCCCGCATTTTCGATGTGGAGGTAGACGTTGCCGTCGGTCCAGGCGTAGGGAATCTCGATGCTCTGGCCCGCGATGACCAGCTCACCCTCCGCCGCGAGCATCCGGGGCTTGAACTCCCGGTAGGCCTCCACTCCGGCGCGGTTGTGCGCCTCGGCGTCGTGGCGCGTGTCGTAGGGAATGACTTCGGTGCGGTGGATGCGTCCGGCCTCCTGGGCCTGGAGAACTCCGGCGAGGCCGAGTGCGGCAAGAAGAAGTATCGTGTGTTTCATTTCGGTTCGGACGATGTGAGATGCGGACAAAGATACTTTTTATTTTGAGAAATCACAAATAATCGATACCTTTGTCAATTCGGAAAGCAAACGGAAAAACAATACAGTCAAGATATGAAAACACAGAGAATCGCTGAAATCCTCAAGGCGGCGGCCATCGATACCGACGTGGTCGTCAAAGGCTGGGTGCGCACCAAGCGCGGCAACAAGAACGTGGCCTTCATCGCGTTGAACGACGGCTCGTGCCTGGCGAACATCCAGGTGGTGGTCGACCTCGCGAAGTTCGCCGACGAGGAGCTCAAGCCCATCACCACGGGTGCCTGCATCCGCGTGGACGGCCGTCTGGTCGCTTCGCCCGGCTCGGGTCAGGGCGTCGAGGTGCAGGCGTCGAAAATCGAGATATACGGCACGGCCGACCCCGAGAGCTATCCGCTCCAGAAGAAGGGCCACTCGCTGGAGTTCCTGCGCGACATCGCCTACCTGCGTCCGCGCACCAACACCTTCGGTGCCGTGCTCCGCATCCGTCACGCCATGGCATACGCCATCCACGAGTACTTCAACAACCACGGATTCTACTACTTCCATACCCCCATCATCACCGCATCGGACTGCGAAGGCGCCGGTGCGATGTTCCAGGTGACGACGCTCGACGTCGACAACCCGCCCCGTACGGAGGAGGGCAAGGTCGACTACACGAAGGACTTCTTCGGCAAGTCGTGCAACCTGACCGTCTCGGGACAGCTCGAAGGCGAGCTGGGCGCCCTCTCGCTGGGCCGCATCTACACCTTCGGCCCCACGTTCCGTGCCGAGAACTCCAACACGCCGCGTCACGCCTCGGAGTTCTGGATGATTGAGCCCGAGGCCGCCTTCTACGACCTGGAGGACAACATGGAGCTGGCCGAGGACTTCCTCAAGTACCTCATCCAGTATGCGCTGGACCACTGCATGGAGGACCTCGAGTTCATGAACAAGATGTGGGACAAGGGTCTGTTGGACCGGCTCCGCTTCGTGCTGCACAACGACTTCAAGCGGCTCGACTACACCGAGGGCATCGAGATTCTGAAGGCTTCGGGCCGCAAGTTCGAGTTCCCGTGCGACTGGGGCTGCGACCTGCAGTCGGAGCACGAGCGCTACCTCGTGGAGGAGCACTTCAAGCGTCCGGTCATCCTCATCAACTACCCGAAGGATATCAAGGCCTTCTACATGAAGCAGAACGACGACGGCAAGACGGTGCGCGCCATGGACGTCCTCTTCCCGGGCATCGGCGAGATTATCGGCGGCTCGGAGCGTGAGGCCGACTACGGAAAGCTGAGCCGCCGCGTCAAGGAGCTGGGCATGAACGAGCGCGAGCTGTGGTGGTACCTCGACACGCGCCGCTGGGGCTCGGCCCCGCACTCGGGCTTCGGTCTGGGCTTCGACCGCCTGCTGCTCTTCGTCACGGGCATGACCAACATCCGCGACGTGCAGCCCTTCCCGCGTACGCCGCAGCACGCCGATTTCTAACCGTTTCCGTGCTGTGCCCGCCCGGCGGGGCCGCGTGTCCCGCGCGGGGCGATTTCGGGGTGAGACCCGAACCCGAGAGACCCGAACCGACCCGAAAATCGAAAATGAAGGAACCAAATGAGAAGATGATTCTTAATTTGGATTCGATATGGCAATAACACAGAAACAGGTTCTTTCGCTGCAGCAGAAGCTCTCCCCCCAGCAGATTCAGACCATCAAGCTGCTGGAGCTTCCCGCCATGCAGCTCGAGCAGCGCATCAAGCAGGAAATCGAGGACAACATCGTCCTCGAGGAGGACGAGCGTACGCCCGAGGAGGAGTCCCAGCAGATTTCGGTCGACGAATACCTGCGCGAGGACGATACACCCTCCTACAAGAGCCGCATCAACAACTATTCGAAGGACGACAAGCAGCGTCCGGTGATTCTCTCCGAGGGCCGTTCGCTGCAGGAGTATCTGGTCGAGCAGCTCGCATACCGCAACCTTTCGGAGCGGGAGATGCAGCTGGCTACCTATCTGGTGGGGAGCATCGACGAAGACGGCTACCTGCGCCGCGAGCTGGACTCCATAGCCGACGACATTGCCTTCACGGTGGGCATCGAGACCACGGCCGGGGAGCTCGAGCGGCTGCTCGGCGTGATTCACGACCTGGAGCCCGCCGGCATCGGTGCGCGCAACCTGCGCGAATGCCTGCTGCTGCAGATGGGGCAGCTGCCGATGAACACGCCGGCGCGACGTCTGGCGCGCCGCATCCTGACGGACTATTTCGACGAATTCGTCAAGAAGCACTACGAGAAGCTGATGGCCCGTCTGCAGGTCGGCGAGGAGGAGTTCCGCGACGCCATCGCCGAAATCCGCCGCCTGAGCCCCAAGCCGGGCAACCTCTATACGGAGGGCGGGACCGACACCACGCCCTACATCGTTCCGGATTTCATCCTCGACTACCACGACGGACACTTCGACCTGTCGCTCAATTCGGGCAACATCCCCGAGGTGCGCATCAACCGCCGCTATGCGGAGATGCTCCGCGACATGGTGGCCCCCGACGGTACGGTCAGGGAGAAGGACCGCGAGGCGCTGCAGTTCGTCAAGAGCAAAATCGATTCGGCCAAGTGGTTCATCTCGGCCATCAAGCAGCGCCACGATACGCTCATGCGGACGATGCAGACCATCCTGGACTATCAGCAGGAGTACTTCAAGGACGGCGACAAGTCGAAACTGCGGCCGATGATTCTCAAGGATATCGCCGACCGTACGGGGCTCGACGTCTCGACCATCTCGCGTGTGGTCAACAGCAAGTATGTCCAGACGCAGTTCGGCATCATCCTGCTCAAGTCGCTCTTCTCGGAGGCGATGCTCACCGACAGCGGCGAGGAGGTGTCGAGCTACGAAATCAAGAACATCCTTCAGCAGTGCATCGACGAGGAGGACAAGCGCCACCCGCTGACCGACGAGACGCTGATGGACATCCTCAATTCGAAGGGCTACCGCATTGCCCGCCGTACGGTGGCCAAGTACCGCGAAATGCTCAACATCCCCGTAGCGCGGCTGCGCAAGCAGATTTGACGCCGCGGCTGCCGCAGCGTGACGGGCGCGTATCTAAAATTTCACTTCGGATGAACTACCGCAAAATATCCCAGGGACTCTCGTGGGCGCTGCATCCCTTTCTGCTGCCGCTCTACGTCATGGCGCTGTTGCTGACGGCCACGGCCTTTGCCCGCTATCCGGCGGATGTCAAACTCTACCTGCTGTGGGTCGTCGTGCTCTATGCACTGGTCATCCCGTTGCTGGTCCTGGCGCTGCTCCGTTCGCTGGGGCGCTTGTCGGACTGGCGGGTCGACCGGCGCGACGAGCGCATGCTGCCGCTGGCAGCCGGGCTGGTCTGCTACCTGCTCTGCGCCTACACGCTGTCGCGGATTCCGTCGGCCGACTTCCTGCGCAAGTTCATGCTGGCGGCCGCCTGCTGCGAGGCAATGTGCCTCATCGTGTCGCGCTACTGGAAAATCAGCCTCCACCTGACCGGTATGGGGGCCGTCGTGGCGCTGCTCGTGCTGATGAACGTGGCCGGGGTCGGCAACATGATGGCGCCGCTGTCGGTGGCCGTGCTCTGCTCGGGGGCGCTCGCCTCGGCGCGCCTCTACCTCGGGTGCCACAACGGCTGGCAGGTCTTCGCCGGTTTTGCCGGCGGCTTCTGCCTTTCGGTTTTCGCCGTCCTTTTTCTCTGAATCCTGTCGCGCCCTTTGCGGGTGCGGCCGAAGCCATGGGCTGCGCGCCCTTCCCCATGCAGGGTTTGCGGTAAAACAGATACATCCCCTCGGGACCCGGGTCCCGAGGGGATGTGCTTTGTATGCGGAGCCGGTTACCTGCTCCTGGCGGCCCGTAACGCCTGCGGCTCTACCTGAGTCGGCGCACTCCCCGGTCTTCGGGCGTCGCCTCGCGCAGACTTACGGCGAATCCGCCGCCGCGGGCCATCCACACCTCCAGCGAGGTGCGGGCGTCGACCCGCCCGCTGCGGATGCGGTAGGCTTCGGGATTGGAGGCGTAGTCGGCGTCGGGGGCGTCGGTGTAGAGCGTTGCCACATACTCCCTGCCGGGGTCGAGGAAGTCGAACGAAAGGGTCATGGTGCGTGCCCGGTCATTCGTCACGCCGCCCACGAACCACTCCGACGAACCCTTCGCGCGGCGTGCGGCGACGATGTACTCGCCCGGTTCGGCCGCAAGATAGCGGCTGTCGTCCCAGTCGACGGCCACGTCCTTGATGAACTGGAAGGCGTCCATGTACTTTTCGTAGTGTTCGGGCAGGTCGGCGGCCATCTGCAGCGGCGAATACATCGTCACGTAGAGTGCCAGCTGGTTGCAGAGCGTGGCGTTGACCTTCGAGGTGTTTTCGGGTGCGAAGGTCGAGAGGTCCATGCAGAAGATGCCCGGCGTGTAGTCCATCGGGCCGCCCTGCAGCCGCGTGAAGGGGAGGATGGTGACGTGGCGCGGATGGGTGCCGCCGAAGGCCTGGTACTCGGTGCCTCGGGCCGACTCGTTGCCGATGAGGTTGGGGTAGGTGCGGCAGAGGCCCGTGGGGCGCGTCGCCTCGTGGGCGTTGACCATGATGCGGTGGCGTGCTGCCTCGGTCACGGCGTAGAGGTAGTGGTTGTTGCACCACTGGCCGTAGTGGTGTTCGCCGTAGGGAAGGATTTCACCCACGTATCCGCTCTTGACAGCCGTATAGCCGTATTCGTTCATCAGCCGGTAGGCCTGCTCCATGTGCCGCTCGTAGTTGCGTGTCGAACTCGACGTTTCGTGGTGCATCATCAGCCGGATGCCTTTGCTGTGGGCGTAGTCGTTGAGCGCCTTGATGTCGAAATCGGGGTAGGGTGTCACGAAGTCGAAGACGTAGTCCTTCTGTTTGCCGGACCAGTCCTCCCAGCCGACGTTCCACCCCTCGACGAGCACCTGGTCGAAGCCGTGCTCGGCGGCGAAGTCGATGACGCGCCGTACGTTTTCATTGTTGGCGCCGTGTCGGCCGTTGGGGGCTACCTTCGTGAAGTCGGTCTCGCCAAGCCGCACCGACGGAAGCGACGAATAGGCCCACGTGCTTTTGCCCGTAATCATCTCCCACCAGACGCCCATGTACTTGACAGGGTGAATCCACGAGGTATCCTCGTAGGCGCACGGCTCGTTGAGGTTGAGGATGAGGTTCGAAGCAAGCATGTCGCGTGCGTCGTCGCTCACCATGACCGTGCGCCAGGGGGTGCGGCAGGGGGCCTGCATGTGGGCCATGTCGCCCCGTGCGTCGGGCGTGAGGTGCGACGTGAAGACGAAATTGCGGTCGTCGAGCTCGAGGTGCATGCACGAATAGTCGACCAGCGCCGCCTCATGGAGGTTGATGTAGAGCCCGTCGTCGCTCTTCATCTGGAGCGAGGTCTGTACGGCCGTCGGGGCGATGGGCCCGTCGGGCGAACTGCTGCTCTTCATCGCCTCGGGCATCAGACGCCTGATTTCCGAAAGCTTCGAAACGGTGTATTCGTACTCCTGGGTGAAGTAGCTGCCCGGAATCCAGAAAGCAGTGTGGTCGCCCGCAAGTGCGAATTCGGTCCGCTCGCGGGTGATGGTGAAGTAGGTGAGCCCCTCCTGTTCGGGGAACTCGTAGCGGAATCCCACGCCGTCGTCGTAGAGGCGGAAGCGGACGAGTATCGTACGGCCCTGCTGCGTCAGCGTCGCGCAGAGCTCGTTGTAGCGGTTGCGGATGTGGCTGGTTTCGCCCCAGACGGGTTCCCAGGTCTCGTCGAACGAACTGCGTTCGACCTTGTCGAGCGTGAAGCCGTCGAGCATCGGTGCTGCGTCGCGCAGTTCGAAGCCGAGACGGCTCGGACGAATCACTGCGCGTCCCTCGAAGTCGAGGGCATAGCGCGGTACGCCCTCCGTCACCTCGAAGGTGAGCGTCAGGCGCCCTTCGGGCGAGGTGAGTGTCTCGCCGGCAAGCGGCCGGCCTGTTGCAAATAGGCTCAGCAGTGCCGTGAAAAGCAGGGTCTTTTTCATTTTGGATTGGTGTTGGGTTAGGTTTTGCTGTTATTGCAAAGATACGAAAATCACGGTAAAGGAGCAAAAGGAGCGGCCCTTTCCCGCCAGAGTGAAAAGGCCGCTTCGCTGTTGCCCGGCAGCGTTTGCCGGCATCGTTTCCCGGAGGCTTTGCACCGGTTGCCGCGTGGCGCGGGCTATACGCAGCCCTGGGCCAGCATGGCGTTGGCCACCTTCATGAAGCCGCCGATGTTGGCCCCCACCACGTAGTTGATGTAGCCGTCCTCCTCGGTGCCGTAGCGGACGCACACCTCGTGGATGTTGTGCATGATGGCGCGCAGCCGCTCGTCGACCTCCTCGGGGCTCCACACGAGCCGCATCGAGTTCTGCGTCATCTCGAGTCCCGACGTGGCGACACCTCCGGCGTTGGCCGCCTTGCCCGGGGCGTAGAGCAGCCGGTGCTGCTGGAACGTGCGTATGGCTTCGGGAGTCGAGGGCATGTTGGCCCCCTCGGCCACGCAGCGGCAGCCGTTGGCCACCAGCGTTGCGGCCTCCTCGCCGTTGAGCTCGTTCTGAGTGGCGCACGGCATGGCCACGTCGCACCGCTCGCCCCACGGCCTCTTCCCGGCGTGGTAGACGGCCGACGGATAGCGGTCGGCGTATTCGCTGATGCGGCCGCGGAAGATGTTCTTGAGTTCCATGACGTATTCGAGCTTTGCCTCGTCGATGCCGTTGGGGTCGTAGATGTAACCCGACGAGTCGGAAAGTGTCACCACGCGGGCTCCCATCTGCGTGGCCTTGCGGCAGGCATACTGGGCGACGTTGCCCGAGCCCGAGATGCAGACCCGTTTGCCGCGCAGCGTCTCGCCGCGTGTGGCGAGCATCTCCTCCGCAAAGTAGCAGACGCCGTAGCCCGTCGCCTCGGGACGCATCGGGCTGCCGCCCCAGTCGCGGCCCTTGCCCGTGAGCGTGCCCGAAAATTCGTCGCGCAGGCGCTTGTACTGTCCGAACAGATAGCCGATTTCGCGTCCGCCCACGCCAATGTCGCCCGCCGGTACGTCGGTATCCTGCCCGATATGGCGTTGCAGTTCGGTCATGAACGACTGGCAGAACTTCATCACCTCGTTGTCCGATTTGCCCTTGGGGTTGAAGTCCGAACCGCCCTTGCCGCCGCCCATGGGGAGCGTCGTCAGGCTGTTCTTGAAGGTCTGCTCGAAGGCCAGGAATTTCAGAATCGAGAGGTTGACCGACGGGTGGAAGCGCAGTCCGCCCTTGTAGGGGCCGATGGCGCTGTTCATCTGGACGCGGTAGCCGCGGTTGATTTCGATTTCGCCCTTGTCGTTGAGCCACGGCACGCGGAAGATGACGACGCGCTCGGGCTCGGCGATTCGTTCGAGAATCTTCATCCGCTGCAGTACGGGACTTGCCACGATGTGCGGGGCGAGCGATTCGGCCACCTCGCGGACGGCCTGGTGAAACTCCGTCTCGCCCGGATTGCGGGCGATGAGCCGGGTCATGAAATCCTCGACGAATTGCTTTGCCTGTTCGTTCATGTTGGGGGTGTTTTGAGGGTTCGTATTCGTTGTGTCGAGGATAAAATTAGTCTTCGGATTGCGATTCTGCAACTTTTTTAATAATTTGCTAAATTATTTTAGTTTTTCCATTTCTTGCCTTTCGCCCCGTTTCTCTTACTGTTCGTCCGCCGACGGTTTTGCCGGGGAGCAAACCGTAACGAAAATGACGGATTCGGGGAGAATCCGTCATTTTTCAAAAGTTATCAACAGCCTCCGGCCGCTTCGGTGGAATTAGTGCTTGAATGCGAATCCGATGTAGACGTTTTCGTAGTTTTCGAGCAGCTTGGTGACCGTCCCGAGCGCCTCAATCTTCTGCCCGAGGCTTTCGACCAGTTCGACGAGCTTCGTGGCCGGGAAGACCAGCAGCAGCTCCTCTCCGCTCAGGTAGGCGTGGCCCGGGACGCTGCCCAGCGGAATCCGCCCGGTCGAGATTTTCAGCGTGATTTCGTGCGTCGAGGCATCGAATGCATAGTCGCCCGAGAGGTCGTGCGACCCGAGACGGGCCGTAAAGCCGCCTTCGCTGTCGAAGTCGAACGAGCAGGCCCCCTCGCGGATGCCGACCATCTCGTAGGCTCGGGTCAGCTGTTTGGCCACGCTCGATTCGATGGCTGCGCCGCCCAGCTTGCTGGCGAGCTCCTCGCCCTCGAACTTGACTCCCGGGCCGGTGTATTCCCATGCCCCGACGATGGCCATCCCGGTCAGTTCGCCGCCCGTGGCCTCGTCGGCCACTGACGTTACGGCCTTCTTGAGGGCCTCTTTCCAGTCCTGCGCCTCGGCGCGTGCCCCGAAGAGCAGGAGCGCCAGCGTCATGAGCAGCATCGTGCGTTTCATTCCCTTTGCGTGTTTCATGGTACTTCGTTGTTTGTCGATGCGGCCCTCCGGCCGCCCGTTGCCGGCTTATGCCTCGTCCAGCTCGCGCAGCCACATTGCAGCCGAGGCGTCGGAGGGCATGCGCCAGTCGCCGCGCGGCGAGAGCGATACGGAACCCACCTTCGGGCCGTCGGGCATGGCCGAGCGCTTGAACTGCTGCGCGAAGAAGCGGCGGAAGAAGACCCGGAGCCACTTGACAATCGTCTCGCGGTCGTAGCTTCCGGCGAAGGCCTGCTCGGCCAGGAAGGCTATCTTGGCCGGGCGGAATCCCGCGCGCACGAAGTTGTAGAGGAAGAAGTCGTGCAGTTCGTAGGGGCCCACCAGGTCCTCGGTCTTCTGGGCGATGTTGCCCTCGCGGTCGGCGGGGAGCAGCTCGGGACTTACCGGCGTATCGATGATGTCGAGCAGCGTGGCGCGCGTGGCGGCGTCGCGTTCGGTGTCGGCAGCCCAGCGGACCAGATGGCGCACCAGCGTCTTGGGCACCGAGGCGTTGACGCCGTACATCGACATCTGGTCGCCGTTGTAGGTCGCCCAGCCGAGCGCCAGCTCCGAGAGGTCGCCCGTGCCGATGACCAGCCCTCCCTCCATGTTGGCCACATCCATCAGAATCTGGGTCCGCTCGCGTGCCTGGGCGTTCTCATAGGCGGCCGAGCGATCGCTCTCCGGGAGCCCGATGTCGCGGAAGTGTTGCAGGCAGGCATCGCGGATGGGTATCTCGCGTACCGTGACACCCAGTCCCTGCATGAGCTCCAGCGCGTTGCGGTAGGTGCGGTCCGTGGTGCCGAATCCCGGCATCGTGATGCCGAGGATGCCCCGGCGGTCGAGCCCCAGCTTGTCGAACGTGCGGACGGTGACCAGCAGCGCCAGCGTCGAGTCCAGCCCGCCCGAGATGCCTACCACGGCGCAGCGGCAACCCGTGTGGGCGAGTCGGCGCGCCAGTCCGTGGGACTGAATCTGGAAGAGCTCCTCGCACCGCTCGCTGCGGTGTGTCTCGTCGGCCGGGACGAAGGGCATGGGGTCCACACGGCGGTCGAGTGCCGCGGCCTTCAGGGCGTCGGGCAGCTCCATCTCGATGACGGTGCTCTCGCCCGCCTCCTCGCGCATGCGGAAGGAGGTGTTCCTCCGCCGCTCGAACTCCAGTCGTTCGATGTCGACGTCGGCCACCACCAGCTGCTCGTCGAGCGAGAAGCGTTCGGCCTCGGCCAGCATCGTGCCGTTCTCGGCGATGAGCCCGTTGCCGGCGAAGACCAGGTCGGTCGACGACTCGCCGAAGCCGGCCGAGCAGTAGACATAGGCCGCAAGGGTGCGTGCCGACTGCTGGGCGACCAGCTCCCGCAGGTAGGCGTGTTTGCCCGCCCCTTCGGGTGAGGCCGAGAGGTTGAAAATCACCTTGGCGCCGTTGAGCGCGAGGTGCGACGAGGGGGGGACGGCCACCCAGAGGTCCTCGCAGATTTCGATGCCGAACTCGGCGCCGTTCACCGCAAAGGTGAGCTCCGTGCCGAAGTCGGCCTCCTGACTCGCCGCCATGATGCGCTCCTGCTCGATGCCGGCTCCCGAGGCGAACCAGCGGTTCTCGTAGAACTCGGCATAATCGGGGATGTAGCTCTTCGGGACTACGCCGAGCAGGCGTCCCTGGGCCAGCACCGCCGCACAGTTGTAGAGCCGGTCCTCGTGGCGTAGCGGGATGCCGACGATGAGCGCCAGCGGCAGCTTGCGCGTCTGGCGCAGAATATCGCCCAGCGCCTCGTCGGCCGCCTCGAGCAGCGTCGGCTGCAGGAAGAGGTCGGCGCAGGTGTAACCCGTCACGGCCAGTTCGGGGAAGGCGACTATCTCGACTCCCCGCCGTGCGGCCTGCTGCGCCAGCGCCACGATGCGTTCGGCGTTGCGCGCGCAGTCGGCCACCGTCACGTGGGGCACCGCCGCCGCAACCTTCACAAATCCATAGTTGTCCATCTTCAGTCCAGTGTTGTGCGCGTCGCTATTCGGCCCACAGGCGGGCCAGGTTGATAACCACCTGCATGGCCTTGTGCATCGTGGTGAGCGAGCAGTATTCGAACTTGCCGTGGAAGTTCATGCCGCCCGTGAAGAGGTTGGGGCAGGGGAGTCCCATGAACGAGAGCCGTGCACCGTCCGTGCCGCCGCGGATGGGGCGCACGATGGGTTTCACGTCGGCCTGGCGCATCGCTTCGAGCGCCTTGTCGATGAGCTGCGGATGGGGCTCGACCATCTTGCGCATGTTGAAGTACTGGTCCTTGAGCGTGAGCGTCAGCACCTCCTGCCCGTACTTCTTCTTGAGCAGGTCGACGCATGCCCACATGAAGACCTTCTTCTGCTCGAAGCGGTCGGCGTCGTGGTCGCGGATGATGTAGCTCACCGAGGCGTGCTCCACCGTGCCGTTCACCCCGACGCAGTGGTAGAAGCCCTCGTAGCCCTCGGTGTATTGCGGGCGCTGGTCGGCGGGCAGCAGCGTCTGCAGCTCGCACGCCACGTCGAGCGCGTTAATCATCTTGCCCTTGGCGTAGCCCGGGTGGACGTTGCGCCCCTGGATTTCGATTTTGGCGCTTGCGGCGTTGAAGTTCTCATACTCGAGCTCGCCCTCCATGCCGCCGTCGACCGTGTAGGCGAAGTCGGCGCCGAAGGCCTCCACGTCGAAGAAGTCGACGCCGCGGCCCACCTCCTCGTCGGGGGTGAAGCCGATGCGGATTTTGCCGTGCTTGACCTCGGGATGGGCGAGCAGGTACTCGGCCGCGCTCATGATTTCGGCCACGCCCGCCTTGTCGTCGGCGCCCAGCAGCGTGGTGCCGTCGGTGTGGATGAGCGTGTGGCCCTTGAAGAAGGTCAGCTCGGGGAAGTCCTCGACCTTCATCGTCAGGTGGCCGTTGAGGAAGATGTCGCCGCCGTCGTACTCCTCGATGATGCGGGGTTTGATATCCTGTCCGCTCATGTCGGGCGAGGTGTCCACATGGGCGATGAAGCCGATGACCGGGGCGTTCTCACACCCGGGCGTGGCCGGTATGGTGCCCATCACGTAGCCGTAGCGGTCCATCGCAACGTCGGTCATGCCGAGCGTGCGCATCTCGTCGGCCAGCGCCGCAAGCAGCACCTTCTGCTTCTCGGTCGAGGGGAACGTGGTGCTCTCCTCCGACGACTGCGTGTCGTAGGAGACGTATTTCAGAAATCGGTCCTTGAGTTCCATATGTCGGTTCAGTGTTTTGGGTTTGAAATCGGATGTTGTCGTTGTTGCTGCGGGGTTACTCCTCCTTTTTGGCCCGGAGCGTATACCAGCCGAAGTAGCCGATGAGCACGAGGTACATCACCAGTCCGGTCCACTCGGCGGCATTCGACGATGCCCAGTCGGAGAGGAACCAGTCCACCTCGCAGAACTTGAGGATGGCGCTCACCACGCCCATCAGCGCACCGCCGGCGATGAAGCCCGAGGCGACGAGCGTGCCGCGGTCCATGCGGGCCTTGTTGAGTGCCTGGTCCTTCGAGCGCGTCGAGACATACCATGCCACCAGTCCGCCCACCACCAGCGGGGCATTGAGCTCCATGGGGATGAACATGCCCAGTGCGAAGGCCAGCGCCGGAACGCCGATGGCCGTCAGCACCAGCGCCAGTGCGGCGCCGCAGAAGTAGAGCATCCAGGGGGTCTGGCCGCCGGTCATCAGCGGCTGGATGACGGCCGCCATGGCATTGGCCTGCGGGGCGACGAGCGCTCCCTCGCCGACAAAGCCGTAGGATTTGTTGAGGATAATCATCACGCCGGCAACCGTTGCGGCCGAGACGAACGTACCGAGGAACTTCCACGCCTCCTGCTTCTTGGGCGTGGTGCCCAGCCAGTAGCCGATTTTGAGGTCGGTGATGAAGCCGCCGGCCATCGAGAGCGCCGTGCAGACCACGCCGCCGATAATCAGCGCGGCGGTCATGCCCGACGTG
Organism: uncultured Alistipes sp.; assembly: GCA_900542505.1. Taxonomy (GTDB): domain Bacteria; phylum Bacteroidota; class Bacteroidia; order Bacteroidales; family Rikenellaceae; genus Alistipes; species Alistipes stercorigallinarum. The sequence goes on along the minus strand of UQNV01000006.1, from coordinate 28,082 downwards.
CCGTTCAGTCCGACGCTTACCAGTACGAGCGACGTGAGAATGAGCGTCATGAGCGTCATGCCCGAGACGGGGTTCGTGCCGACGATGGCAATGGCGTTGGCCGCCACCGTCGTGAAGAGGAAGGCGATGACGAAGACGATGAGCAGCGCCGTGACGGACTGCAGCCAGCCGTCGAGCAGCCCGAAGTGGAAGAAGACAAAGACGGCAATCAGCGTGGCGATGAGCAGCGAGAGGATGCGCTTCATCGAGATGTCGCGCTGCGTGCGTTCGGTGGTGTCGGCCCCCTTCTTGCCGCCGCCCAGCTCCGAAACGGCCAGACCGACGGCCTGACGGATGATGCTCGACTGACGGACGATGCCGATGATGCCCGCCATGGCGATGCCGCCGATACCGATGGGCTTGCCGATGAAGGTGTAGAGGTTCTCGGCGGTGAGCAGCCCCGAGGGGTCGGCCAGCAGCCGCTCGTTCGTCACGCCCAGCAGCGAAGCCAGCACGGCGGGGTCGAGCGCCTCGGCCAGCGAGCCGACGAGCGGCACGATGAGGAACCATACGAGGCACGAGCCGGCCGTGATGATGAGTGCATACTTGAGTCCGATGATGTAGCCCAGACCCAGCACGGCGGCCGAGGTGTTCAGGCCGAAGACCACCTTGAACTTCTCGGCGGCCGTCTCGCCCCAGGCGCAGATGCGCGTTGAGACGGCATCGGTCCAGAGTCCGAAGGTGCCGACCACGAAGTCGTAGAGGCCGCCGACCAGACCCGCCACGGCGAGCAGTTTGGCCTGGTTGCCACCCTTCTCGCCCGAGATGAGCACCTCGGTGGTCGCCGTGGCCTCGGGGAAGGGATATTTGCCGTGCATCTCCTTGACGAAGTACTTGCGGAAGGGAATCATGAGCAGGATGCCCAGCATGCCGCCGAAGAGCGACGAGAGGAAGACCTGCCAGAAGGCGGCGTCGAGCCCCAGGATGTAGAGCGCCGGGAGGGTGAAGATGGCTCCGGCGACGACGACGCCCGACGAGGCGCCGATGGACTGGATGATGACGTTCTGGCCCAGCATGTTCTTCTTGCCCAGCACACTGCCCATGCCCACGGCGATGATGGCAATCGGGATGGCAGCCTCGAAGACCTGGCCCACGCGCAGCCCGAGGAATGCGGCGGCGGCCGAGAAGATGATGGCCATGGCTACGCCCATCAGCACCGAATAGGGGGTGACTTCGGTCGGGGCGGGCGATGCCGGCATGACGGGCGTGTACTCTTCGCCCGGTTTGAGTTCGCGGTAGGCGTTCTCGGGAAGCGATGTTTTGGGTAAATCCTGTTTCATGGGGTTTGGTGTATGCTTTGGAACGTTTGTTACGGATGAAGCCGGGACCGGCGCTGCGGCCGGCGGGTGGGGCGGTGCAGGGCGGTTCGGCGGCTGGCTGCACCCGGCAGCGGCGTCGATTGCCGCCGTGCCGGCTCTTTGCGCAGCCTGACGGCCGGAGCGCTGTGCACCGGTTGCCCGGGCGCGCCGGCAGGCCGTGCGGGTCAGCGGTTGTCGCCGCTGCCCGAGATGAGGTGGCGCTGCATGCGTGAGCGGAGCTTGTCGACGTTCATCTGCGCAACCTCGTCGAGCTCGTAGCCCAAATCGCGCGAGAGGGTGGCGCAGTACCACAGCACGTCGCCGATTTCCTTGACGATTTCGAGCCGTTTCTCGTCGGTGAACTCCTCGTGTCCGTCGCGGATGACCTTCTTCACCTTGTCGGCCACCTCGCCCGCTTCGCCCGTCAGGCCGAGCGTCGGGTAGATGATTTTGCGGTTCTCGGGATAAATCGCCGTCTCGAGGGCGTGCTGCTGATATTCGTTGAGTGTCATAATCGGGTAGGAATTTTTTAATCTGTGCAAAAATAGCAAAATATTTGGTAACCGTGCGGCAAAAGTTCCGTTTCTCGGCGGTCCCGGGCTCTTGCGGCCGGGACCGGGGCCGGGCGGTGGGGTGTGGCGGCCGGAACGGGATGATGGCCGACGCCCGACCTCTCGGAGCGACGGGGCCCGCCCGGCGGCCTTCCGAGCGGTTACAGCCCGCCGAGGAATTCCGTTATGGCCTGCACGAGTTCGGGGGCGAGGGGCAGCGTCGGGTCGCCGTAGGCCGTGCGCATCTGTCCTTCGAGGGTTGTCTCGTCGCACGCCTTGAGCGTGTGCGCCATGCCCGGGATGATGCGGAGCGGGGCGTCGCGGCGCCCGGCGGAGAGCTCCTCGGCATGGTATGCGGGGACCTGCAGGTCGTTGCCGCCGCCCACAATCAGCACCGGGACCTCGACCTTGCCGAGCTCCTGGCGCGGGTCGTAGCGCATCTGCGAGATGATGAAGGGCTGCACGTCCGTGTTGAAAAGCGCCTGAAGCTGCGGGTGGTAGGCCATGTCGACCCGCTCGCCCCGCTTGAGTGCCGCGATAACCTGCACGGCCTCGAAGTAGAGCTCCATGTGCGCCGGGACGAGCTGTCCGGACAGTTGCAGACGGAGCACCTTGTCGAGCGGGTAGCCCGTGCCGCAGAGCGAGACGACGCCCGCAACGGCTGACGAGCGCTGTGCGGCGACGAGCGCGATGAGTGCCCCTTCGCTGTGGCCTGCGAGCACCACGCGGCGGAAGCCCTCCTCCGAAAGGCGGTCGGCCAGCGCAGCGGCATCGTCGATGTATTGGTCGAAGGTGAGCTCCCGCACCTGCGTCGGGTCGTCGAGCACGCTCGAACCGATGGCCCGCTTGTCGTAGCGCAGCACGGCGTAGCCCGCTGCGGCCAGCTCTTCGGCCAGCAGGCGGTAGCAGTCGCTGCGGATGCCCAGCCGGTTGTTGCCGTCGCGGTCCGTGGGGCCCGAGCCGGCAATCAGCAGCAGGGCGGTCTGTGCGCCCCCGGCGGGTACGGTCAGCGTGCCGTGGAGTTTGCCGAAGTCGCGTTCGTACTCCACCTGGCGCGATTCGTATGCGGCGCCGTATGCCGAGCCCGGAGCTGTGGCCTCCGTCGGAGCGCCGCTTGTCTGTGCTGCTGCCCGGAGCGTCGGAGCGGCCGTCAGCAGAATGCAGAGTGAGAAGAGCAGTCGTTTCATATCATTCGGGTTCTCAGAGCTTTTCGATGACGTGTTCCAGCCCGATGCCGTGCGAGGCCTTGACCAGTACGAGGGCATTCTCGACCGGATGACGCTCCAGCTCGGCGGCCAGTTCCGTGCGCGAGGGGTAGAATTCGGCCCGCTGTGCCAGCTCGCTTCCGGCGCAGGCCCGGGCGAACTCCCTGCCGACGAGCATCAGCCGCGCCGCAGGGTCTCCGGCGGCCAGCGCGGCGATGGCGCGGTGCTCCTCTTCGGACCAGGCCCCCAGCTCGAGCATGTCGCCCAGGATGAAGATGCGCTGCGTGCGCCCGTCGAGCGGCTCGCCGAGGAAGTTCTCTACCGAGGCGCGCATGCTCGAGGGGTTGGCGTTGTAGCAGTCGACGATGAGCGTGTTGCGCTCCGTCATGACCCGCTGCGAGCGGTTGTTGTCGGGGATGTAGCTGCCGATTGCCGCGGCAATCCGCCCGTCGGCAATGCCGAAGTAGCGCCCTACGGCCGCCGCCGCGGCGATGTTGGCCCGGTTGTAGTCCCCTTCCAGATGGCTCTCAATCCTCTCGGCGCCGGCGAGCGGGCAGCGGACGCTCTTCAGCGCGGGACGTTCGGCAGCCATCGCCGCGAGCGTCGGGTCGGCTTCGGGCACGAAGGCCGTGCCGCCGTGGGCGGCGAGGTAGTCGAAGAGCTCGCCCTTGCCGCGGCGCACCCCCTCGGGACCGCCGAAGCCGTCGAGGTGGGCCCGGCCGATGTTGGTGATGAGGCCGTAGTCGGGCTCGGCAATCGAGGCCAGCAGGGCGATTTCGCCGCAGGCGCTCGCCCCCATCTCCACCACGCCGAACTGCGTCGAGGCATCCATCGACAGCAGCGTCAGCGGCACGCCGATGTGGTTGTTCAGGTTGCCCTGTGTGGCGCGGAGCACGAAGCGCTCGGAGAGCACGCGGCTGACGAGCTCCTTGGTCGTCGTCTTGCCGTTGCTGCCCGTGATGGCCAGAATCGGGATGCCCAGCGCGCGTCGGTGTTCGCGGGCCAGCGCCTGGAGCGTCGCCAGCACGTCGTCGACGAGGATGCACCCCTCGCCGGCCGCCGCCGGGTCGTCGACTATGGCCCGCACGGCCCCTTTGCGCAGGGCTTCGGCGGCAAAGCGGTTGCCGTCGAACGAGGCGCCCCGAAGGGCGAAGAAAAGCGAGTCGGGAACAATCCGGCGCGTATCGGTCGAGACGTGCGGGTGTTCCCGGTAGATGGCGTACAGTTCCTGGATGTTCATGGTCTGTCGTATGTCGTTGTTTTGGGCGCGCCGGAGGGCCTTGCGCGGGTTTCCGCATGCGGGGCTCCGGCGAGCGGTTGTCGTTAATTTCTATTCCCGGTCGACGTGGAGGTGGTAGGCGCCGCAGTGGAGGCAGCGGAAGAGGTAGCCCGCCGTCGGTCCCACCGCGATGAGCCGGTCGCGTACCGAGGGGTCGCCGCCCCGGGCGGCATAGTCGGCGAAGAGCTCGTCGGCGATGCCCATCTCTTCGAGCTCCTCGGTCCCCACGTCGCCGACGAAGGTGCAGAAGTCGTCGCAGCAGGCGGGGTAGTACTCCCCCTGCCAGCTCGGGTAGCCCGGCGTGCGGTGGAACAGCTCGTCGCGCTTTGCGGGGTCGGTCACCGCCTGCGAGGCGCTCTGGACGAAGTCGCCGTCGAAGCGGCGCGCGGCCTCGCCGCTGGCGATGCATTCGGGGCAGACGACGGGCGGCTGTCCGATGCAGTACATCGCCCCGTTGTAGGCGTATTCGCTCTGCCGGCCGCAGCAGTCGCAGGTGAAGTTGCCCCGTGCGAAGACGCCGTTCTCGTAGGCGTGGAGGCTGTATCGGAAGATGGGCCTCTTTTCCATGTCGTTCGGATGCGGTGGATGTGGGGGCGTCCCGGCCGGTCGGGTGCGGCTGTCGTGCGGCGGGCTTTCCCGCTGCTCGTAGTCGTGCGTCGCACCGGCGGGCTCCCCCGGGTGTCGTGCCGCCGGGGTGTGCATGGCGTGGCACCTGGGGGCGCGCCGGGGCGTCATACCGTCGGGGTGTTGTGTGCTGCGCGCCGTCGGTCTGCCCCGTACGATGGCGCCCGCCCTGTCGGAGCGAACCCGCACCGGCGGGCGGTACGGGTTCGTTCTGTCGGTTGCGCCGACGCGGTCAGATGTGTTTGTCGCCGTTGTGGAACTTCACCTCGTCGATGAACTTGCGTATGTTCTGCTCCTCGGCGCGCGGGCATATCATCAGCACGTCCTCCGTATCGACGACGATGAACTCCTTCAGCCCGCTGATGGCGGCAATCTTGCCCTTGGGCAGCGAGACGATGCAGCTGCGCGTGTCGTAGAGGTAGCACCCCTCTTCGGGTGTGGCGTTGGCGTAGCGGTCCTTGCGCGAATGCTGGTAGACCGAGCCCCAGGTGCCCACGTCGCTCCAGCCGAAGTCGCCGCGGTGGACGTAGACGTTGTCGGCCTTCTCCATCACGCCGTAGTCAATCGAGATGGAGCGGCACTCCGAGAAGACAATCTCGAGCGCCGTCCGCTCCGAATCGGTCCCCAGTGCCGGCATGGCGCCGTTGAACAGGGCGTGCAGCTCGGGCAGGTATTTGCGGAAGGCCTCGATGATGCTCCCCACCTTCCAGATGAAGATGCCCGAGTTCCAGAGGAATTCGCCGCACTGGATGAAGGTCTGCGCCAGCTCCAGGTTGGGCTTCTCGGTGAAGCATTTCACCTTGCTGATGGTCCGCTCGTCCGAGACCTGGATATAGCCGTAGCCCGTTTCGGGGCGGGTGGGGTTGATGCCGATGGTCAGCAGCGCGTCGTGCTCGGCCGCAAACGATACACAGTCCGTGACGATGCGGCGGAACTCCTCCTCGTTGAGAATCAGGTGGTCCGACGGCGTGACAATCATCTCGGCCTCGGGGTCGCGCTTGAGCAGCGTGTAGGCCGCATAGGCGATGCAGGGGGCCGTGTTGCGGCCGATGGGCTCGCAGAGTATCTGCCGCTCGTCGAGCTCGGGCAGATGCTCCAGCACCAGCTCCTTGTAGCGGCGGTTGGTCACCACCAGGAAGTTTTCGGACGGAATCATCGCCGCGAAGCGCTCGTAGGTGTGGCGGATGAACGATTTCCCGGTGCCGAGTATGTCGAGGAACTGCTTGGGCATGGACTGGCGGCTCTTGGGCCAGAAACGCGTTCCGATGCCGCCCGCCATGATTACACAATATTTCTTGCTCTCCATAAGTTATAATATAGCGTGTTAAACAAGACAAAGATAAAAATATTTTGTAACTTTGCCGCCCATGCAGTATAAAATTTCTTCGCAATGAAGATTAAACTTTTTACGGTCCCCAACCTGCTCACGCTCTCGAACCTCATGTGCGGGACGTTCGCTTCGTTGGCGGCGTTGGTCTACGGCAGCCTCGAATGGGCCTTCTGGTTCATCGTCCTGGCCGCCGTCTTCGATTTTTTCGACGGGTTCGTGGCGCGGCTGCTCAAGTGCCCTTCGGCCATCGGCGTCGAGCTCGATTCGCTGGCCGACATGGTCTCCTTCGGGTTCGCCCCCTCGGCCGTGGTCTATGCGATGACCGTCGGTGCGATGCCGGCCGATACGCCCGTATGGCTGCGTTACGGTGCGACCTTCCTCTGCTTCGTCATGGCGGCCTTCTCGGCGCTGCGGCTGGCCAAGTTCAACATCGACGAGACGCAGCACACCGAGTTCTGCGGCCTCCCCACGCCGGCCAATGCGCTCTTCTTCTCCTCGCTGGGTTTCATCGGCGTGCGCACCGGGCTCGATTTCGGCGGCTGGACGCTGCTGCTCTTCGTGGTTGCCATGTCGTGGCTGCTCGTCTCGCCCGTGAGGATGTTTGCCCTCAAGTTCCGCGGCTTCGGCTGGCGCGGCAATGAAATCCGCTACCTCTTCCTGCTGCTTTGCGTGGCGGTCATCGCCTCGCTGCGGCTCTACTCCATCCCGGTCATCATCCTGCTCTATATCCTCATCTCGGCCATCCGCTGGGGCATGCAGGCCAACCGGCGTGCGGCCGGCCAGGAGCCGCAGACGGATGCTCCGGAACGCTCCGGAGGGGAGCAATAGGCGGCCCCGCACCTGCGGAACCTGCTGCCGCAGAGCGGCTCGCGGCGCTGCGGGAAAGGGTTGATTTGAATATTTAAAAATTTTTAATTATCTTTGCGGCGCAAACCGCTCTTGAACGTATGGATTGGTGGTCGAACAAAATCGTATGGACGCTGCTTGCCGGGCTGCTCGTTTTGGCGTGGCCCCGTCAGGTCTCCGCTCAGGGATTCGACGCGAGCACGCTGCTGCGTGCGCAGCAGAACGGCCAGACCGGAGCGCTCTATGGAAGCAACCCCTACGAGAACATGAACGGGGAGGAGGGCGAAGGCCAGCCGCAGGACACCACCAAGAAGGAACGCAAAATCCGCAAGCCGCTCGAAAGCTACTTTTTCGACGATTCGACGCGGGCGCGGCAGAACTTCATGTGGCACATCAGCCGCGATTACAACCGCGTGCAGCTGAGTGACATCGACACCACGCTCACCGACTTCCGCATCGACTATCCGTTCTACCGCCACGGCGTGGGCGACATGGCGCAGGGCGGACTGGGTCAGACCTCGCAGCCGCTCAACTATTTCGACCGGCCGCAGAATTTCGACTTCAGTTTTGCGGCCCCCTACTACGCCTATCTGTACGACATGGAGAACGTGCCGTTCTACAACACGAAGAAGCCGATGATTCGGATGACCTACCTCGAATCGGGACAGAAGAAGTACCGCGAGGAGAACTTCGACATCATGCATGCGGCGCAGATTTCGCCGACGACGGGCTTCAATGTCGACTACAAGGCGCGCGGAACGCGGGGCAAGTATATCTGGTCGTCGACCAAGAACCACAACCTTGCCGTGGCGTTCAACCATACGGGCAAGCGCTACTCGGTGCATGCTGGGTATATCAACAACCACATCGAGCAGCAGGAAAACGGCGGCGTGGTGGGCAAATGGGCCATCGCCGACACCACGTTCGAGATGCCGTCGGGAGTGCCGATGAAGCTGGCGGATGCCGAGGCCGAGAACCTCTACCGCAACAACGCCTTCTTCGTCACGCAGTCGTACGGCATTCCGCTCCAACGGGTCACCGAGGAGGACTATTCGATAGCCGGTCTGTCGGCCGTCTACATCGGTCACTCCTTCGAGTACAACTCCTGGAGCAAGGTCTATACCGATATCCGGGCTCCCTACACGAACGAACGCGGTTCGAGGGACCCCGATACCGGGGAGTGGCTCCCGACCGAAGGGTACTACTACGACAACTGGTACATCAATCCCACCGAGACGCGCGACTCGACCTACGAGCGCGTGATTTCGAACCGCCTCTTCGTCCAGGCGCAACCGTGGGACCGCAACGGCGTAGTGGGCACCATCGACGGGGGTGTCGGGTTGGACCTGCACACCTACTCGCAGTTCGACCCGAAGGATTTTCTTTCGGGCAAATACACGACGGTCCGAAAGACCAGTTTCTTCGCCTACGGTTCGGTAGGCGGCAAAATCAAGCGGTATGTCGACTGGGATGCGAACGTGAAGTTCTACCCGTCGGGATACAGAGGCGGAGACCTGACGCTGGGGGCCCATCTGGCGTTGAAGGGGAAGCTTCGCGGCCATCCGTTGATTCTCGAAGGCCGTTTCTCGATGGAACGGCGTTCGCCCAGTTACTGGGAGGAGAATCTGTTCTCGAACCACTACATGTGGTCCGCTCCTTTGAACAAGGAGACTGAAACTCGATTCGAGGTGAAATTCTCGCTGCCCGACTATGCCTTCGAGGTGGAGGCATGGCAGGGGGTCGTCGCCGACAAAATCTACTACGGCAACGACCGCCACGTGGCGCAGCATTCGGGGAGTGTAAGCCTCACGAGTGTGTACGCTCGCAAGGATTTCCGCTTAGGCGGACTTCATCTGGACAACAGGGTATTGTTGCAGTGGAGTACGAATCAAGAAGTTGTACCCGTTCCGCTTTTCAGCGCCTACCTCTCGTACTACTACGAGTTCTGGGTCGTTCGCAACGTATTGCGCCTGCAGGCCGGTCTGGACGGGCATTACCATACGCGGTATTATGCCCCCAGCTACAATCCGGCGCTGTCGGTGTTCTACAACCAGCGGGAAACCGAAGTGGGGAACTATCCCTACCTCGACTTTTTCCTGATGGGCAAGTGGAAGAGAATGAGAATATTTCTCAAGTACCAGCATCTGAACATGGGACTGTTCGGCAACGGCGAGTACTTCTCGCTGGCCGACTACCCGCTCAACCCGGGCATGTTCAAAATCGGTATCTCGTGGGGTTTCTATGATTAGCGTACTGTTCTGCACGGTGTAAGCTGCCCGCAAAACAGTGATGTATGCTGAAAAAGACAGTTTTAACCTTTTCGTTCTTAACCTTAATCACTACTTTCTACGGCTTCAATGCCCGCATGGGCGTTCCGATGGACGGAACGCAGCTGTCGGACGAAGCGGCGACGGATTCCGCGACGGCCTCCGCCGTGCTTGCCGACAAACCCGTAATTTCGGCCTATGACGGCCTGATTCGCTCCATCAGCGAGAAGGAGGGCAACGACTGGCGCCTGATGAGTGCCATCGCCTACCACGAGTCGCGCTTTACGCCCGATATCGTCTCGCGCAGCGGAGCACGCGGTCTGATGCAGATTATGCCCTCGGTGGCACGCCAGTTCGATGTGCCCGTCGAGCAGATTGCAGACCCCGAAACGAACGTCTGGTTGGCCAACCGGCTGATGACGACGATTCAGACGATGCTTCGGTTCCCGCAGGGAACCTCCGAGAAGGACCGGATGAGCATCGTGCTGGCATGTTACAACGGTGGAATCGGTCATGTGAACGATGCCCGCCGTCTGGCGCGGCTCCACGGCGAGGACCCCAATTCGTGGGAGGTCGTGTCGCGTTATCTCGAGCTCAAGGCGCAGCCCGAATATTACGAGAACGATGCCGTCAAGTGCGGCAGGTTCACGGGATATCGGCAAACCAAGGCTTATGTCGACGACGTAATCGGTCGTTACGATACATATTGCCGCCTTGCCCGTCGTTAGACGGTTGCGAGGCTGCAAACCGGTAAGGACGCTTACTCCCTCCTGGGGCAGGCGTCCTTTTTTTTTGTGCGCGGCACAGTTCCCGCCGGGGAGGGGAGGTTTGTGGTGCCAGCCTTGTTCCTGCCATCCCGAGGCCATGTTTGCGGGCTTGGCCTTGTCTCTGCTATCCGGGGCCGAAAGAAAAGCCCGGCGACCGTTGCGGTCGCCGGGCTTGTTCGTCCGATAGGGTTGGGCGTCGGAATGGCTGCGACGCGTCAGTCGTAGAGCAGTTCGAAGTCGTCGACCCAGAGTTCGCTCTTGTCGTAACCGGTGAAGTAGTCGCCCCAGCGCGACGACGAGCAGACGACGAGAATGTGGGTCGGGACGCGGTCCGTGGCCGTGTATTCAATCGGGATGGTGAACTCGGTCCATTCGTCGATGTTCTCCACCATCACCTTCTCGCCGTAGCCGATGACGTCGGGGCCCTGCGGGTTGAAGAACGTGCTCTTGTCGCCCGTGTAGATGGCAATGGGCACATCCTCCGTGCCGTAGAAGTCGCGGGTGATGTAGTCGACCCAGACACCGTATTTCTCGGGAGTCCACGAACCGAGTGCGATGTAGATGATGCCGTTGTCGTCGGTCACCCCCTGCTCGATGTTCACGCCGACCGGCACACTGCCCACGCGGTTGATTTTGCCTCCCTTGAACTTCACCCAGCCGCGCAGCGCCGTCGGGCGGTAGATGCACGGGCGGCCGAATCCCACGACGCCGTTGGTGCCCTTCGTGGCGAAGTACTCGCCCGTGAAGAGGTTGCCGGCCGCAAACTTGAGCACCACCCATTTCGACATGAGGTGGGCCGAACGCGTGCCCGACGAGCCGGGGCGCGGGTCGTTTTCGGGGATGGTGACGTTGTCCGAATCGCTGAGCGTCGTCGAGCCCTTGTTGCCCGTATCCCAGAAGGGCGTCCCGGTGTCGAGCAGATAGGGAATCCAGTACCGGCGCTTGGGCGTGATGTTGAGGTCGGGAGCCGTCCACTCCTCGAACCCGCCGTTGGGCAGCGTCCAGGTCGCCTCGGTGCGGACGCTCCGGGGCTCCGTGACGTCGTCGTCGGCATAGGCCACCACCTCGTAGTCGGTCTCGGCTTCGGCCTTCAGGCGCGCCTTGAAGCTGCCACCGTCGACCTCGACGCCGGGCACTTCGAGCCACTCCTCCTCGCCGCTCTTGCGGTAGCGGAAGCCCATCGTGCGCCCCTCGACACCGACGCCGTAGAGCCAGATGACCTTGCTCCAGGCATCGACCTGCGTCAGCATGACCGTCACGTCGATGGGTACGACGTGCAGCAGCCAGCGCTCGGTACGGCCGAAGCAGGTGACGTCGACGAAGCGAACCGTTTCGAAGTTCGTGCCCGAGAGCTCCTCGAGCGTCGGCGAGTAGGTCGTGATGTCGGCCGGGCCGAGCTTGAGCTCGTTGACCTGCAGCGCCGTGAGGTCCGTTCCCTCGGGAACGTTGGCCACCACCGTGCGGTTGGGAACGTCGAACTGCGACGAGCCGATTTGTCCGGCGACGCTGAAGCGGCGCTCGATGTTCTGCTCGGCGACGATGCTCCACTCGTAGCTCTGGTAGAGCGTCAGCGTGACATAGAGCGGTGTGCGGAGGTCGAACGTGCCGGTCAGTTCGCGCGAGGTGGTGACGCGGGCGAGCAGCTCCTCGTCCGTGAGGCTCGTGCTGTGCGAGACCACGCCGAGCGTCACCCGTTCGATTTCGACGGCGCTGATGTCGGTCTGCTCCTCGAGCGAGAGGGTGACGGTGCGTGTTGCCAGGTCAATCGACGAGACGGTGAATCCCTGGCCCTCGACCCCCGTGATGTTGATTTCGACCAGAGGGTAGGGTATGTCGTTTTCGATGCACGACTGCGCCAGCAGGGTCACTGCGGCCAGCAGAGCGGTCAGGTATCTTCTCATCTTCCTATAACTTTTTCTTGTCCCAGAGGTGGATGGTCATTCCGAAATTGATGGAGAATATGTTGAGCTTGAACTTCATGTTCGACGACTGGCGGGTGCCGATTTTGTTGCCGTCGGCATCCTTCTGCGTCACCGAGGTGTACTGGATGCCGCCCAGTCCGAACGAGAGCGTCGCGCAGACGTTGGGGAAGATGTAGACCGCCGCGCCGGGGTTGAAGCCCAGCTTCAGCTGCGTGTTGTCGCTGTAGGTGCGCTTGATTTGCCCGCTCGTCTCATAGGCGAACTGCGTGTTGCCGGTCGAGAACGAGAGCTCGAATTCGGCGAACAGGCCGAAGCGCCCCTTGGGGTCGAGTCCCGCGTAGGAGCGGTGGAACAGACCGAACGAATAGTTGTCGCTCAGCAGGTTGACATAGGGAATTTCGGTCGAGATGTCGTTCGACTCACCCATGTCGAAGCGCATGTTGTTGAGCGTGCCGTCGACGTGGGTGTAGCCGAAGCGGACGCCGATGCAGCGGTTGTCGCGGTAGAAGTAACCGGCGAAGGGGCGCACCGAGGCAATCGTACCGTCGGCATTGATGTTGTCGAGGATAATCATGAAGTCCGTATCGTCGCTCGACAGCGTTCCGTAGGAGGCCGTGAGGCCCATCATCACCTCGCCCTTGTAGGCGAACTTGAGCTTGTTGATTTCACGGTCGATGCGGCGGCGTGTCGGCAGGAAGTGTTTGCCCGTATTGCGGCTCTTGCGCGAGAGCATCCGGACCGAGTCCTCGGGGATGGGCTTCACGCTGTCGGCTTCGGGCCTCGTCTCGGCCTGTGCGCCGAGCAGGATGAAAAGGGTCAGAATCGTGAGTATCGTCTGTTTCATGCGCGTGCCGTGTTAGAGGTAAAAGGCCATGCCGAGGCCGATGGAGAAGATGTTGACCTTGAAGTTCATCATGCTCGACGAGCGTTTGCCGACGGTCACCTGGTTGTGGACCTGCTTGGTGTGGGCGTAGGAGATACCCATCACGCCGACGTTCACCTCGACGGCCATGTTGTTCGTCGCGAAGGCCACGATGCCCGGCGTGATGCCCAGCGAGAGCGTGGTGCCGGTCTCGTAGGTTCCCTTCACGGGCGAATCGTTGGCGAACCGTGCCTGCGAGCCGCCGACCGAAAGCTGCATCTCGTTGAAAAGCGCGAAGCGCTTGTTGCGTCCCAGCGGGATGTACTGCCGCCAGATGGCCGAAACGGTGTAGGAGTGTTTGAGCGAGTAGAAGTCCTTGGCCTGGAGGTTGATGCCCGAATCCTCGTCGCCGAGGCTCAGGTTGGCCTTGTCGAGCTTGAGCAGCGTGCGTCCGTAGGCGAAGCGTGCTCCGAGCGCCATGTTGTCGCGCAGGGCGTAGGCCACCATCGGGCTGACGCGGAAGGTGTAGCCTTCGGACTCGATGCCCTCGATAACCAGGAAGTGGTACGAGTCGTTCGAGTGGGCCGAGTAGGAGGCCGTACCTCCGAAAATCCACTGTCCGCGCGGCACGAAGAGGTTGTGCGTGTCGGTCAATCCGCGCTGCTTGCGCTTTTCGTTGATGGTCAGAGGCCGCTGCTCCGTGCGGTCGCCGGCCTCTGCGGCGGAAGCGGTTCCGCGCTGCGCCGGGAGCGAGTCGCGCCGCAGCTCCTGGGCCGGGAGCGTCTGTGCCGTACAGAGCAGGCCGAGCAGTGCGAGCAGCAGGGTATGTGTCAGTTTGCGCATAGGTGCGTGCGTTTGTGTCGTTAGTAAACCCATTCGAAGTCGTCCACGTAGAGCACGTTCGACGTGCATCCGAGCATGTACTCGCCATAAGCGTTGGCCGAGCACGAGAGCACGATGGTATAGGTGCCCGAGGGGCGTGCCGTGTGGTCGTAGAAATGGAATTCGATGTCGCGCGAGAGCATCGTCTCGCCCTCGGTGTTGCCGTCGAGCATCAGCATCGCGTAGCCGATGACGGCTCCCTCGTCGGTGCTCTGCATCGTCGAGGGGTTCCAGGCGCCCGTGGGGGCGCTGGTGCCCGACGATACCTTGTGGCGGGCGCTCCAGTCGACGATGCAGGCATAGATGGAGGCGCGGTCCTGGTCGCCGTTCTTGATGGGCGGCCCGGCGTAGCCCTTGTCGTTGTTGACGGTGCCGACCGTGGCGTGGTACTTCACGCGCAGGGCCCGCGGACGAGCCTGCCAGGTGTAGGGCTGGCCGAACTCCACCACGCCGGTGGTCAGTCCGTCCTTGTAGAAGAGGCCCGAGAGCAGGTTGCCGGCGGCGAGGCCTACAAGCGGGGGCGACGACGATGCCAGCTTGGCGCAGTACGAGCCACCCATGCCCGCAAAGGTGCCCTGCGTGCAGAGCGTCTTGGCGAAGGAGTTGTTGCCGCTGGCCCAGAAGGAGGAGTTGCTGCTCACCTCGACGCCGAAGCAGGGGAGCGAACCGTTCTCCATGCCGCCGTCGGGGATGCTCTGCGTGGTCGTGGTCGAGAAGGTGCCGCTGCCGCGCGACGTTCCGTCGAGCGTCACGCCGTATTCGTATTCGGCATTGGCGAAGATGCCGCTGCCGGCCGCCGGGGTGTAGACGGTGAGTCCCGCTTCGTTGGTCGACTCCTCCCACCGCGGGGTGAAGGTGGCCGTGTAGAGGTCCTCGGCCGTGCGGCTGCCGTCGAGCTGCTGCCCCTCCTCGCTCACCGGCTCGCCGTTGGCGCCGGTGCGGCGCAGCGAGAAACGGACGGCGGGCGTGTGGCTGTCGAAGACCATCGCACGCAGCGTTACGGTGTTGTTCCACAGGTCGTAGTCACCCGGCTCGACCGCAATGAGTCCCTCGAAGCGGAACTCGCTCGTGGCCGTGAGCTGGCCGCCGTCCTCGTCGGCGATGTCGAAGGTCAGCGTCTGGCTGCCGGCCGGCAGCTTCGAGAGGAACTCCTCGCCGAGGGTCACCGTGAGCGACGTCTCGGAGGTGAGCTGCGACGAGATGCCCGGCTCGGTGGGGTGGAGCAGGTCGTACTGGCTGCTGCCCACGCGCAGCGAGGTCGACGAGAGCGTACCCATCGTGGTGATGAGGAAGCGGCGCTCGCCCGAGGTGTATTTCTGCACCTCCTTCATGTTGAAGCCGTCACCCGTGATGGTGGGGTCGGGGCTGAAGATGATGGTATCGTCGAAGTCGTCGGTCGAGGTGTCGACCCGGAGCGTGAAGTCGATGAATCCCGGCAGGTCGGCCGAGTAGCGGAACGACAGCTGGTATTTGCCGGCGGCCTTCACCTCGTCGATGCGGCCCGACTTCTCGATGGCTCCCTTTTCGGGGTGGTTGCCGCGGAAGAGCCAGCTGAGCGAGGTCACCCCTTCGGGCAGCAGCAGGTAGCCCTTGCCGCTTTCGGTGAAGCGGAGAGCGGCGACGGAACCCTCCTCGGCGGCCGCCGGGTCGAGCTGTTCGCCCGCGGCGACCCACGTGAGGAATCCTTCGTCGAAATTCTCGGCGATGGTCTGGTCGTAGAGCACTTCGACGACCGTATTGCGCAGGCGGCACTCCACCTCGACCTCGGTCGTAAGACCGGCCGTGACGGTGAATTGCTCGCTGCCCCGGTAGCAGCGGGCCTCGAACGAGGCGGGAAGCTCCTCGCCCAGTTCGACGTCGATGCTGTATTCGCCCGCCAGCAGTTCGAGCGACGCGGGAACCGCCTCCTGGGAATCATACTTGCGGATGAGTCCTCCGTCGGCGTTGTAGATGCGGACCTTCATCCGCTCGAAGGGGTCGTATGTCCCGTCGTCGGTGCGCGTCGTCGTAAGGTTCATGACCACGCGCCCGCACTCGCCCGCAGCGTCGGCTGCCTGCTCCTTCGAGCAGGAGCCTGCGCCGAGCAGCATGGCGGCCAGTGCCGCAACATGGAGTATGGCTTTTTTCATGGCTCGCTTCATTTTCGGGCTACTTCCGGTTAATCAGATGGATGGTTTTGCGCGTGGTCACGCCGTTGTCGTCGGTCACCGCCAGGTGGAACTTGTGCTCGCCGGCGTCCATCATCATCAGGATGCTGACGAACTGCGTGATGTCGAACGACATGGGCGAGGTGACGTCGCTGCCGGTCTTGAAACCGAAGCTTTGGAGCGTCTCGGCCAGTGCGCCGTCCACCGTGCAGAGGTCGAACGTCTCGGGAATGCCCACCGAACCGAGCATCGGCGCGAGAATCTCCGAGTCGATGTTCACCTCGAAGGCCTTGATGCCGCTCGCGGACTCGATGTCGATAACGATGGTCATGTCGGCCGCGAGGTCGTGGGGCTGATCGATGTCGTAGTCGCGCCATGTGATGACGGGACCCGTCTCCGAGCCGCCCTTCTTCACCACGAGGGTCAGCGTCGCCTGGGTCGTCTTTCCGGCGGCGTCGGCCAGCGTCACGGCGAAGGTGTGGGTGCCGGCGTAGGCGTAGAGCTGCGGAATTTGGCGCGTGATGTCGAGCGTGAGCTCCTGCCGGCCGACCACCTGGTCGCCGACGGGCAGACCGAGGCTCGTCAGCACGGCTCCGGCCGTCGACGAGGCCTCCACCGTGCAGAGGTCGAAGCTGCGGGGCAGCTGTACGCGGTCGACGGCTTCGAGCAGCGAGGCGTTGTCCGAGTCGATGGCAACGGCCAGCGAAGTGAGACCCTCGGGGGCCGTGATGGCGAAGCGGAAGGACTCGGTGCAGTTGCCCGTCTGGTCGAACATCGCGTCGGTGAGCGTGAAGGGCTGCGAGAGGTCGTGTCCCTCCCATACGATGGCCGGGCCCTGCTCGGCGCCGCCCTCGTCGATAACCTCCTCCCAGAGGCCTTCGGTGCCGTTGACCTCCACCGTGTCGTCGAGCACGAAGTTGTCCACCTCGACGCCGATGACTACGTTGCCCTTGTCGGCCCATTCGACGACGAGCGTGATTTTGCGCCACTGTCCTGCCTTGACGTTGGGGATGCTCTTGTTGAGCGAAACGGGTTTGCCCGTGTCGGCGAAGCTGCCCGTGAGCTGGAAGTCGAGCGTGTTGAGCTCCTGCTCGGGCATGTAGTAGGCGGCGCGGGTCTCTTCCTTGCCGAAGTCCATGCTCTTGTCGCCCAGCGAGATGGTGGCCTTCGTGTCGTCGCTCAGCATGTCGGCCAGGTCGGCCGAGAAGAGCATCGTCACCTTGATGTTGGCCAGCGTGCAGGTGATGTCGTTGAGCGTGGTGGTCTTTTCGCGCTCGATGACGAAATCCTTCGAGGCGGTATAGGCGGGCGCCTCCCACTCCACGTCGGGGAACGTCTCCTCGGAGCGCACCTCAAGCGTGTAGCTGCCCACCGGCAGTTCGTGCTGTTCGACAGCCTTCCATTCGGCGTAGCTTTTCCGGGCGACCGATTCGCCCTGTGCGTCGACTACCTCGACGATGAAGTTGTCGAGCTGCGGCTCGTCGGCCCGCGTGGCGGCCGCATCGGCCGTGTCGTCGGGCATGGTCTCGGTTTCGCCGTCGTAGATGACCTTCATTTCGAGGCCGCTCAGGCTCAGGTAGCCCACTTCGGACGGGGTGTCGGTTCCGCCGTCGGGATTTTTGGCGTAGTTGGGCTTTTCATCGACGCAGCCGCTCAGAAGCGCCGCGGCGAAGAACATCGCAAGACATTGGGTAAGGTTTCGCATATGGAGTCTCGTTTTTTTATTTCTTTATCGAATCGTCGTTGAGTTCCACCTCGATGACGCGCGTCTCGACGAGCAGGTCGTCGCCGTTCTCGTCCACGCCGATGTAGATTTTAAGCGTGGCGCTGCCGGCGTCGGCCGCATCGTATTCGAAGATGTGGCGCGTGCGGGGCGTGGTGGCGTCGAGCCGCTGCTCGGGGAAGGTCACCTCGCTGCCCTGGTCCGTTCCCGTTGCGCTCTGGCGACGGGCCGAGCCGTTGACGGCGAGCGACGTGGCGGCTGCCACGCAGAGCGCTTCGTCGGCCTGGTCGGGGTCGTCGGTGCCCTTTTCGAAGGTGAAGTCGAAGCTGTTCTCCGAACCCGTCGTCACGTTGAAGCGGGCGTCGTGGAAGTACCGGCGGAACTGCTCCGTGGTGCGGACCAGCACCTGCGAGTTGACAATCGAGGCCGTGATGTGCACTTCGGTGGTCTGGCGGGGCTGAATCGTGAACTCCCGTTCGCCGGCGTAGCTGTACTTGCCGAAGCCCTCTTCGGCGGGGTTGCCCCACGTTACGGCTGCCGTGTAGCTGCCCTTGACGAAGAGCTCCTCCTCCGACGGAAAGGCGGCGAGCGTCTCCCAGCTGCGGTCGTAGTCCGTACCCGTGATACGGAGCGCAAACTCCTCGCCGGCAGGGATTCCGGTGCGTGTCGGGGCATAGGGTCCGGCCGGTGCGGCGGCCTGAATGCCGGCGGTGATGTCATCGCTGGCCGAGCAGTCGATGCTCAGCCGGCCGTAACCGTCGGCCGGAGCTCCCGACTCGTTGTTCGAACATCCGGCGCCTGCAGTCAGCGCGGCGGCGGAGAGTATGATGAATAGTCGTTTCATGATGCGGCGTTTAGTGGACGATGGATACCTTGACGTTGTCGATGTAGAGCCAGAAGTTGCCGTTCGCTCCGGCGACGGGGGCGTCGCTCATCGTCGAGCTGACGCTCCACGAGGCGCGGGTGAGGCTGGAGGCTGCCGGAATGACGAACGAATTCTCGTAGGAGATGCCTTCGTAGGTCTGGTTCTGGTTGCGGTCGCTGCCTTCGGTTGCGGGCAGCACAACGTTGCTCTCGACCAGGTTGGGGATGGCGACCGAACCGGCCTGGAAGCCCTGTACATCGGTATAGCCGTAGCTGTAGATGGCGGTGCCGTTTCCGGGGCCGTTGTCTATCAGTTCGAACCAGCCCAGGCGCATTGTCATCGACCAGCGACCGCCCTTGTAGTTGTAGGTGACGCGCACCGAGGGGCTTTTTCCCTGCTTGATGCCGCCGAAGGGGGCCGAATCGAGTCGTGCGTTGTAGGTGTTCGAGGCAACCTGCTGGTTCTCGACGCGGGCGCAGATGCGCACCGCACCGTTGGCGCTGCTGGCACCTCCCGCCTCGACGCCGATGCGGCTTCCGGTCCATCCCTGGGTCGAGAGTCCCCACTGGTTCAGGTCGATGCCCGTGCGGTCGCCCGAAACGACGTCGGTGCCGCCGACTCCCGGGTTGTCCGATTCGCCGGTGGTCTGGTTGAGCGACGAGAAGTCCTCGAAGAGCAGATAGGGGATGTCGAACGCCGGGACGTTGTGGGTCTGGAAGGGGGTGATGTCCGGCATGAAGAACGACCGCGTGAGCATAGCGTTCTCCGATTCGAACGTCACGGTGAAGGCGGCGCCCGAAATACCTGCGGGCAGCTCCTTGAGCGCCAGCTCGTAGGGCGTCTCGCCGACGGTGAAGGTGTGCGCGTTGGAGCCTCCGCCCAGGTCCATGCCTTCGGGGGCGGTCACCGTGAAGCTTTGGACGGCCTCGCCGAGGGTCTCTTCGCCCGTACCGTTGAGCGAGAAGCGGATGCGCGTGAAGTTCCTGTCGGCCTCGGGTACGTGGAGCCGGATGGGGGTGGTGTGTCCTTCGGCGAAATTCTTGCCGGCCATGCGGGCCTCGGTCGATTCATAGTTGCTGCCGATGGCCTTGATGACAATCTCCTCCGACGAGGGGATGTCGGCCGGTGCGATGACCGCCATGAGCGTGCTGCCCGCATCGACGGCCGCACTGGGGCGCAGCGTCAGCTTGTTGACGCCGCCCGTGAGCGTCGGAGCGGCCTCTGCATCGCGGATGTCGGCATTCATCGTGCCGGCAATGGCACGGGGGAAGGTCAGCTCGAGCGCCTCAATCGGCTCGCCCAGAGCGTTGGAGGCGATTTCGATTTTCAGCACATGGACCTTGTGCGTGAAGCGGAAGTTGATGAGCTCGCTGTTGTCTCCCTCCTGCAGTGCTCCAGCACCCTTGACCGGGGAGGCAATCATGATGTCGTAGCGGCCGTCGAAAACCCCCTTCTGCTCCGAAGCGATGACGTACGAGGCCGTCGTGCCGCTGACCGACGAAGGGATGGGCGAGAGGGCGTAGTAGTCGTACGTCCCTTCGGCCATGGGTTCGATTTGTGCCGTGAATTTGGCGGCGTCGTAGTCCTGGTCGTAGTGCCAGAGAGCGAACTGTGTTCCGTCGAGGATGGTCTCCCCTTCGGCGTTGAGCGCCCAGAGCGCAATCTTGTCCCCGGTCGACCAGCGGACGGAGATGCCGTCGTCGCCCAGTTCGGTCAAGGGCTTCACTTCGATTTGCGGACCGGAGCCGACGGTGGCGGTGATGAGCCCGTCGGGAGCCGACACGCCGGCCTCCTCTTTCGAGCAGCCGAGTGCCAGCAGCATGAGCGCCGGCAGAATTGTCCGGGAGTGTATTCGCATAGAAATCGGTCTTTTATTGACTATCGGCAAAAATAGTGATATGGTCCTTTTCGGGAAAATATTTTCAACGAACGCTCGGTTTTTCATCATGAACCGGGCGTTTTCTCCGGTTTTCGTATGGCTGAAAATGCGAAATCCGGAGGAATAAAGCCGTCTTTCAGGACAGCGGATGCCTGCTTTTTCTCCGATTTTTCTCCGAATCTCCGGCCGGGGTGGGCCTGCCTGCCGACTCTTCCTTCAGCCCGGGTGCAACTCGTCTCCGTCCGACGAAAAATGCCAGTTCCCGTTCGGCGAGATGGGTCCGCCCTGCCCGACGAAAAAGGCCCGCCCCGTTCGGGGCAGGCCTTCGTATCGGATGCTGCCGGCCGCAGCCGGCGCATGGGAGTTATCGCTGTTTGACGTACTTGTCGAGCCAGCCGAAGAATTCGCGGTTCCATACCATCGAGTTCTGGGGCTTGAAGACCTGGTGCGCCTCGTCCTCGAACTCGACCAGACGGGCCGGAACGCCCTGCAGACGGGCGGCCGTGAAGGCCTCGAGCGACTGCGTGTAGGGGATGCGGAAGTCGTACTCGCCCGTGATGATGAGAATCGGCGTGTCCCACTTGCTGACGAACTTGTGGGGCGAGTTGGCATAGGAGCGCTGCGCCGTGGCGTTCGACTTCTCCCAGTAGGCGCCTCCGTAGTCGTTGTTGACGAACCACAGCTCCTCCGTCTCGCCGTACATCGAGTCGAAGTCGAAGATGCCGCAATGGGCGATGAAGGCCTTGAAACGGCGTTCGTGGCAGCCGGCCAGGAAGTAGACCGAGTAGCCTCCGTACGAAGCGCCCACGCAACCCATGCGCGTCTCGTCGGCCCACGGCTCGCGCGCCACGTCGTCGATGGCTGCCAGGTAGTCGCGGATGTTCTGACCCGAGTAGTCGCCCGAAATCTGGTCGAGCCACTCCTGGCCGAACGAGGGTACGCCGCGGCGGTTGGGCGCTACGACGATGTAGCCCTGTGCGGCCATCAGCTGGAAGTTCCAGCGGTAGCTCCAGCCGTTCGATACGACGCTCTGCGGGCCGCCCTCGCAGTAGAGCAGCACGGGATACTTCTTGGCGGGGTCGAAGTCGGGCGGCAGGATGACCCACGTGAGCATCTGCTTGCCGTCGGTGGTCTTCACCCAGCGCTTCTGCACCTCACCCATGCGGATGTGGTCGTAGATGGCGCTGTTGATTTCCGAAATCTGGGTGAGCGAACCGTCCGAGAGGTTCACCTCGAAGAATTCGGGTGCCGACGAGATGGTCGCACGCTCGGCTACCGCACGGCCTCCGCCGGTCGAGAAGGCCGTCAGGTCGTGGTCGCCCCGCGTGAGCACCTCGACGGGCGAATGGCCTGCGTCGGTGAGCCGTACGCGGCAAATCTGGTGCGTCGCCTCGATGGGGGCGACGAAGAGCAGCGTCGAGGCATCCTCCCAGACGACGTTCTGGGCATTGTAGTCGAACTCGGTCGTCAGGTCGGTCATGCCGCCCGTCGCGGTGTCGTAGAGGAAGAGCCGCGCCTTGTCCGACTCGTTGCCGGCACGCCGCTGCGAAAGGAAGGCGACGTAGCGGTCGTCGGGCGACCAGACGGGGTACTTGTCGTAGCCGGGAAGCTCATCCGAGCTGATGGTCAGCCCGCCGGGATAGGTCATACTGCCGGGCTTGCAGATGTTCCGCGTTGCGCCCGTCGCCAGGTCGTAGATGAAGATGTCCGAGTCGGTCGATACGGCGTAGCGCATGCCGGTCAGCGGCTTGCAGGTATAGGCCAGCTGGGTGCCGGCGTTGTTCCAGGCGATTTCGGCCATGTCGAAGTAGGGGGCCAGCGGAGCGTCCCATGCGGCGTCGGGGCCGAGGATGTCGACACCCTCCGAAGCCGTCCCGCCGGAGAGCTCACCCACGAAGATGTGGCGGTAGCTTCCCTCGTCCCAGTAGTCCCAGTGGCGGGCCATCAGGTCGTCGTAGATGCGGGCCTTCGACTTGGGCATGTCGCGATGCACGTCGGCCGAGCGGCGGTCGGCCACCTGCACCTGCTGCACCCACCAGATGTGCTGCTCGTCGGGGCTGATGCCGAAGCCCTCGACGGCGGGTGCCCCCTCCTTGAGTCCGGTCACCTGACGGGCATCCGAGCCGTCGGCGGCCATCGACCACACCTGCGACGAACCGCTGCGGTCCGAGAGGAAGTAGATGCGGCTGCCGTCGGCATTCCAGCACGGCGACGAGCCCTCGGCGAGCCACTTCACCTGCTTCGAATCCATCTCTTCGACATGGAGCGAGGTCGTGCCCCGGTTTTCGGCCATGTCGTACACGGTCTCGGCATAGAGCAGCCGCGTGCCGTCGGGCGAGAGCGACGAGGAGCCCGCGCGTTTCATTTTCCACAACACCTCGGGGGTGAAGATGCCTGCCTCGATTTCTTCGGGCGTAAGAGCGTTGTCGATGGCCGCGGGTTGCGACGTCTGTTGGCCGCAACTGCCGAGGCCGATGGCTGCAACGGCTGTCATGAGGAGCAATTTTTTCATTTCGATACCGGTTTCCTGATTTATTTGTTAATTTTGTGTCAAAAATTCTGCAATGACGCGAACGCTTTTCTTTGCGGACAAATCCGTACTTTTTGCCACAGAGCTTCCCGTGGGAGCCCCCTGTGACGTCGTCCTTCCCCGAGGGGAGGATTTTTCTCGTGCCAAGATACTCAAAATTCTCGAAACGAACAACAGTGTGGCCATCCTTTCGGACGACCCTTCGGCGGCATTCTGCCGTTTTGCCGAAGAGTTCCTGCCGGTCGATGCCGCGGGCGGCATCGCGGTGAACGGCCGCGGCGAGTGGCTGATGATTCACCGCAACGGTCGCTGGGACCTGCCCAAAGGGCATCTGGAGCCCTACGAGATGCTGCCCGAATGCGCCGTGCGCGAGGTCGCCGAGGAGACGGGCGTGCGCTGCGAGGTGGTGCGGCCGCTCTGCCAGACCTACCACGCCTACAACCTCTACGGCAAGTGGGAGCTCAAGCGCACCTCGTGGTACGAGCTGCGGGCGCTCGACGGCGGCGAGCCTTCGCCTCAGACCGAGGAGGGAATTGACCGTGTGGCGTGGTGCGATGCCCTCGAGGCGGAGCGCCATCTGCGCGATTCGTTCCCGACAATCCGTTGCGTGGCCCGCGCCATGAGGCAGTGAGCCGCACTCCGTGACGCCCGCCCCCGGGCAGAACGCCCGGCCGACGGAGGATATATGAAATAAGAAGACGCGACCTGCATCTCTGCGGGTCGCGTCGTTCGTTCGGTTGCTCCCTTCGGGCGGAGAGTCCGGAGTCGGATGCCCGGTCGGCTGGGTGTGCGAAGCCCTTCGGGCGGAGTATGCCGCGGATGGGCTTGGCGGCTCACCTTGCTGGCGACTCTCCTTGCTGGCGGCTCAGAACTGCGGTGCGGCGTTCATTGCGCGGGCGATGCCCTCGGCAATCTGGTCGATGGCGCCCTGCAGCTTCGAGCCAATCATCATCCGCATCATCATGTTGAGCTCGATGTGGAGCACCAGCCGCATGCGGGTGTCGTTTTCGGAGACCTTGTGCAACTGAATCCAGAAGGCGAAGTCCATCGGCACGCCGCTGTCGTCGCCCACAATCTTCACATGTTTGGGCGCCTCGCGTTCGGCCATGCGGAGCTTTACGGTGAAGCCCTTGGCCTTGAACGAGCAGGTGTCCTCGGTGGCCTGCCACT
Source organism: uncultured Alistipes sp. (assembly GCA_900542505.1). Taxonomy (GTDB): domain Bacteria; phylum Bacteroidota; class Bacteroidia; order Bacteroidales; family Rikenellaceae; genus Alistipes; species Alistipes stercorigallinarum. Next base: position 3,896 of record UQNV01000006.1, on the reverse strand, counting down.
CCTCGACACGGTCGGCCAGTGCCGGGGTGAGGTTGTCGAAACGGCTGATGACGGCGTAAATCTGCTCCGCGGGGCGGAGAATCTGGTGTTGTTTGGAGATGTATTCCTGCATAGGTCGATTTTGTGAATGGTCCGGTTGCTCTTTTTCGGGCAGGACGGTCACGGTCGCGGCCCGAATCGGCGGCAAATATACGAAAAGGCTGCCGCCGCGGCAAGCGAAAAAGAGACTTTTCCCGTCACCTGGCGGCCGTTCCGGCAGGGCGGCCCCGCCTGAAGCGGTCGGTTACTCCGTGCTGTCGGGCGCAGCCCAGAAGCGTTCGGCGTCGGAGGTCCGCACTCCGGTTGCGGTTTGCTGGAACCCGCTGTATCCGGGCGGAACGAGTGCGATGATGCGTCCCTCGGTCTGCGTGCCGTTCTCACGGTCGTAGGTCGTCGTATCCCAGCTCTCGAACCAGTAGAGGTTCTTGGCCCAATAGGCGTCGTAGTAGGAGCGGTACTCCTCGCCGCGCGACTCGAGCAGCCAGTGAATCTCCGTCGGCTCGCCGGCGATGTAGCGTTCGCGCATCTCGCCGAGCGAGAGCGGGGTGCCGTCGGGCGAGGAGACCCAGGCCCGCATGTCCGAGTCGAGCATCGCCCATTTCTCCCGCTCGGGCAGCCATACGAGGTTGACCACATGGCAGTCGTTGTCGAGCGAGTCGGCCGGGAGGCAGGTGACAAAGCGGTTGGTGATGCCCGAGGCGAGCATCAGCTCGTGGAGCATGATGGAGTGGAGGCGGCAGTTGAAGGCGGGCTCCACCTCGCGCGTATACTCCCACAGCCCGATGGCATTGCGCCGCTCGGGGTAGACCGACTGGTTGGCGTGGGGAATGTTGCGCGCTACGAAGCGGGCCAGCGTCAGTGCCCGCTCCCAGGTCGGGGCGTCGGCCTGCAGCAGCGTGTCGAGGCGGAAGTAGCGGCTGATTTCGCGGGCCCGGGCCGTATCCTGACGATGGGTGAAGCGGTAGTCGGCCCCGGGCTCCGCCGCATAGGCCGCGGCCGAGCGGAGCAGTTCGACGCGCTCCTTCTTCTGGCGGTCGAGAAGCATGGCGGTAGCCTCGTCCCTGAAGACGCAGCGCAGCAGTACGAAGGCGACAATGAGCAGCCCGGCGAGCGTGAGCAGCGAGACGACGGCGATTTTGAAGAGACGGTTCATGGCATCGGGGTTGATTGACGGGAACAAAGATACGTTTTTTTCGCTATTCCCGGCGCATGCGCCCCTGTCCGGCGGCCGTATCTGCAAAAAAACGCCTTCCCGTCGGCTGCGGGTTGCCCCGTGCCGGTGGAAAGGCGTATGTCGCATGAAGCCGCATGCGGCCCCGCTTTCGCCGCAGCCCGACGGCGCGTCCGTGCGGCAGAGAGGCAGTGGTGCGTCAGTCGATTTCGAAGGTGCGGCTTTCGTCGTAATCGACCGTGATGCGCACGGTCATCGTATCTTCGGGCAGCAGCGACTCGATTTTCTCGGGCCACTCCACCAGGCAGAGCTCGCCCGAGTAGAAGTACTCCTCGTAGCCGAAGTCATAGGCTTCGCGGATGTCGTCGATGCGGTAGAAGTCGAAGTGGAAGATGCGCTTGCCCGAAGGTACCGAGTACTGGTTGACGATGGCGAAGGTGGGGCTTGTCACCGTATCCTCCGAGCCGAGGCGTGCGACGATTTCGCGGATGAGGGTCGTCTTGCCTGCGCCCATGCCGCCCCGGAAGGCGACCACGCGACGGCGTCCGAGCATCTCGATGACCGCGTCGGCCACCTCGCCGAGGTCCTCCTGCGAGGTGATGTGAATTGTTTTCATCATTATCTGTTGCTTTTGTCTTTTCGTTTTCTGCTTTCCGGGTTCTGTTTTCCGGGTTCTGCTTCCCGGGTTCTGCTTCCCGGGTTTTGTTTTCCGGGTTCTGCTTCCCGGGTTCTGCTTCCCGGGTTCTGCTTCCCGGGGCGCGGCTCGCCCTGCGCCGCGCGGCATCCCCCGGCCGGGGTGTTCCGGGTGGGCGCTACTCCTTGGGCTTGAGCACGATGTAGGGGACAATCATCTCCTCCATCGAGATGCCGCCGTGCTGGAACGTGTTGCGGTAGTAGCGTATGTGGCGGTTGGCGTCGTTGTTGTAGACCAGGAAGTCGCTGTTGTAGGCGAAGATGTAGCTCGACGTGAGGTTGCTCGACGGCAGCTGGATATCTTCCGGACGCAGCACTTCGTAGACCTCGCGCGAGTTGTAGGCCAGGTTGCGTCCCGTCTTGTAGCGCAGGTTGGCCGACGTTTCGCGGTCGCCGGTCACCTTTACGGGGTTGTCGACGCGGATGGTGCCGTGGTCCGAGGTGATGATGACCGTGTGCTTGCGCTCGGCCAGCAGCTTGAGCATGGTGAAAAGGTTCGAGTGCTCGAACCACGAGCGGGTGAGCGAACGGAAGGCCGCCTCGTCCTCGGTCAGCTCGCGGATGATGTCCGTCTCGGTGCGGGCGTGCGAGAGGATGTCGAGGAAGTTGTAGACGATGACCGAAAAATCGGCGTCGTAGACCTTCTGGATGTTGTCCACCAGCTTGCGTCCCTGCTCGGGGCGGACCAGCTTGTCGAACGAGAGCTTCCAGTTCTTGCCGTTGCGGGCCATCAGCCGGCGCAGGAACTCCTCCTCGTACTGGTTCTTGCCGCCCTCCTCGTTGTCGTTGAGCCACTTGTCGGGCATCAGCTTGTCGATGGCGAGCGGCATCAGGCCCGCGAAGATGGCGTTGCGCGCATACTGCGTCGCCGTGGGGAGAATCGCACAGTAGAAGTCGTCGAGCGCCACGTCGTAGTAGCCGCGCAGCAGCGACGAAATCGACCGCCACTGGTCGTAGCGGAAGTTGTCGATGAGCATCAGCGTTGTCTTCGGGTTCTCGTCCACCACGGGGAAGATGTTCGAACGCATGAGCATGTGCGACATGACGGGCGACTGCTCGTCGCGGCGGTTAATCCAGTTGTAGTAGTTGCGGCGGACGAACTTCGAGAACTCCTGGTTGGCTTCGCTCTTCTGGTAGGTGAGCACTTCGTGGATGCTCTGGTCGTTCGATTCGGAAAGCTCGATTTCCCAGGTGGTCAGCTTGCGGTAGAGCGAACACCAGTCGGCGAACGAGTCGGCCATCTGCAGCTGCGAGGAGATGCGCCCGAACTCCGAGCGGTAGTCGGCCGTGGTCTGCTCGGTGACGAGCTGCTGCGAGTGGACGTTCTTCTTGATGGAGAGGAGCACCTGGTTGGGGTTGACCGGCTTGATGAGGTAGTCGGCGATTTTCGAACCGATGGCCTTGTTCATGATGTTCTCCTCCTCGCTCTTGGTCACCATGATGACGGGCGTCGTGGGGCGTGCCTCCTTGATTTTCGGAAGCGTCTCGAGACCCGTCATGCCGGGCATCATCTCGTCGAGGATAATCAGGTCGTAGGAACCTTCGGCGGCCATGTCGATGGCGTCGTAACCGTTGTTGCAGGTGTCGACCTCGTAGCCCTTCTGCTTGAGAAAGAGCACGTGGGGCTTCAGCAGCTCCACTTCGTCGTCCACCCAGAGTATCTTGACCATAGTTCGTTCGGTTAGGAGGTACAAAAATAGGATATTTGTACATATAACGCAAAAATCGCGCGGTTTATTGAGTGCCGGGCGTCCGAATCGGGAAATGAGGCTGCCGTCGCCGCTCCGCTGCCGCTCCAGGTGCCGCTCCGGGTGCCGCTTCGTCACTGCTTCGTTGCCGCTCCGGGCGCAGTCCTGCTCGTTGTGCAGTCGCACTGTGCTGCCGTGGTGCCTTGTCCCGCGCCGCGTTCCGATGCGGGCAAGGAGCTCCGGTGGGGCGGGAAATAAGGCGCTGTGGCGGGATGGGGCGGGGTGAGGAGCCTCCGCACTCCGGG
>UQNV01000005.1 GCA_900542505.1 uncultured Alistipes sp. | reverse complement strand
CATATCGTCGGCAGCGTCAGATGTGTATAAGAGACAGCGGTCACCCGGTTTTCGCCGCCCGCCCCGGTTCCGCCGCCCGGTTTTCCGCTCCTTCCCCCGGCTCTGCTGCCCGCCTTCCTCCGCGGCCCGGCGGAGGTCAGAGGTCGTGCGACAGCGGGGCGGGAACGGCCCCCGAGAGGTCGTAGTCGCCCCACCGCTCGGCGATGAGGTCGAGCGTCGCGAAGAGCTCGTCGACGTCGATTGTCGTGACCAGCTTCAGCCGCGTCTCCTTGAAGTTGGGCAGCCCCTTGAAGTAGTTGGTCAGGTGGCGCCGCATCTCGAGGATGCCGACATGGCCGCCCTTCACCTCGAGCGACTTGGCAAGATGCTCGCGGGCGATGGCCACGCGCTCCACAACCGAGGGCTGCGGCAGCACCTCGCCCGTAGCCAGATAGTGCTTCACCTCGCGGAAAATCCAGGGCCGGCCGTAGGTCGCACGGCCAATCATCACGCCGTCGACGCCGTAGCGGTCGAACATCTCGGCGGCGCGGGGGCCCGAGTCGACGTCGCCGTTGCCGATGATGGGGATGTGGATGGCGGGGTTGTTCTTCACCCGCCCGATGAGCGTCCAGTCGGCCTCGCCGCGGTACATCTGGGCCCGCGTGCGGCCGTGGATGGTGAGCGCCGCGATGCCCACGTCCTGCAGCCGCAGGGCAATCTCCTCGATGTTCTTCGACTCGTCGTCCCATCCCAGCCGCGTCTTGACCGTCACGGGCTTCCGTACGGCGCGGACAATCTGGCGCGTCATCTCGACCATCAGCGGCACGTCGCGCATCATGCCCGAGCCGGCGCCGCGCCCGGCAATCTTCTTGACCGGGCAGCCGAAGTTGATGTCGATGATGTCGGGGTTGGCCGCCTCGGCCATGCGGGCCGCCTCGACCATCGGCTCGATGAGGTGGCCGTAGATTTGGATGCCCACGGGACGCTCCGCGTCGTCGATTTCGAGTTTCTTGAGCGACTTGGCCGCGTCGCGGATAAGCCCGTCCGAGGAGATGAACTCCGTGTAGACCACGTCGGCGCCGAAGCGCTTGCACATGTAGCGGAACGAGGGGTCCGTGACGTCCTCCATGGGGGCGAGCAGCAGCGGCTTTTCCCCGAGTTCGATGTCGGCTATTTTCATGCTTCGGGTGTTGTGATGCGTTTGACGAGAATCTTGTCGATGCGGACGCCGTCCATATCGACGATTTCGAGGCGCAGCCCCTTCCAGTCGAGGTGCTCGCCCGTCTGCGGAATATGGCCCGTCAGGTCGAGGAAGAGGCCGCTGACGGTGTTGTAGGCGTTGTCGAGCGGCGTGCCGTCCATGCCGAAGTGGGTCAGCAGGTCGAAGAAGGGGCACTGTCCGTCAATGAGGCAGCTGCCGTCCTCGCGCTCGACGATGTCGGGCTCCTCCTCGCCGTCGGGAATCTCGCCCACGAGTGCCTCGAAGATATCCTTCAGTGTGATGATGCCCCGCGTGAGACCGAACTCGTCGAAGACCACGCCGTAGCCGCACTGCTCGTGGCGCAGCTGTTCGAGCGCGCCGTAGACCTCGAGCCCCTCGTGGAAGAACTTCACCGGTTCGAGGTGTTGCTCGAGCGAAAATCCCGGCTCGTGGAGGTGCTGGAAGAGCTCCTTGAGGTAGACCACGCCGACCAGGTCGTCGAGACTGCCCCGACCCACCGGGTAGCGGTTGTGGGGGTGTTCGTTCACGACGGCGCGGATTTCGTCGGTCGTCATCCCGACCTCGAGCCACGTCAGCTCGCTGCGGGGCGTCATGATGGATTCGACCCGGCGGTCGCCCAGCGAAAAGACGCGGCCCACGATTTTCTGCTCGACCTCCTGCACCTCGCCCTCCTCGGCCCCTTCGCGGATGATGGAGCGGATTTCCTCCTCGGTGATGTGGCTTTCGGCCTTCTCGATGCCCAGCAGCCGTGTGATGCCCGCCGTGCTCTTGGCGAGCAGCCAGACGAAGGGCGAGGCGACGAGCGAGAGCAGGTGCATCGGGCGCGAGACGGCGCAGGCGGTCTTCTCGGCGGCATTCATGCCGATGCGCTTGGGGACCAGCTCGCCGAAGATGAGCGTGAGGTAGGTCACGACGATGACGATGATGACCTGGGCGGCGGCTGCGGCCACGCGCGGCGGAATGCCCAGCGAGGCGAGTTCGTGCCCGAAACGCTCCGCGAGCGCATCGCCCGAGTAGATACCCGTGAGGATGCCGATGAGCGTGATGCCGATTTGGATGGTCGAGAGGAAGCGGTCGGGGTTTTCGATGAGCCGCTGCGCACGGCGTGCGCCGGCGTTGCCCTGCCGGGCCTGGATTTCGAGTTTCGAGCGGCGGGCCGAGATGAGTGCTATTTCCGACATGGCGAAGAGCCCGTTGAGCAGAATCAGCACCAGAATGACGATTAGTTCCATAGAGCGGGATGTCCAGCGTTTTCGTGCAAAGATACGCAATGTTTCCGAGAGCGGAAAATCGCACGGCGCTTTCACTGCGGGAATCTTGCCGCATCGGTTGATTTTCCGGGGAAAAAGCCTTAAATTTGCAGCCTGATTGCGAAAAGAAAACAGTGATTACGGTTATGAATATCGAGAACTTTGTTACGGAGGCGGCCCGTCGTGCCGCCGAGGCTCTTTACGGTCCGCTGGAGGGCGAGCAGCTGCAGCTCCAGAAGACCCGTCGCGAATTCGAGGGTGACTATACGCTGGTGACCTTCCCGCTGCTGCGCCGCAGCCGCAAGTCGCCCGAGGCGACGGCGACCGAACTGGGCGAGTACATGACGGCCCACAACGCCGAAATCCGCTCCTTCAACGTCATCAAGGGCTTCCTGAACCTGGTGCTCGACGGTTCGTTCTGGGCCGACCGCTTCGACGAGCTGTCGGCCGACGCCGAATACGGCCGTGCCGCGTCGACCGGCCGCACCGTGATGATTGAATACTCGTCGCCCAACACCAACAAGCCGCTTCACCTGGGCCACATCCGCAACAACCTCCTGGGATACTCCGTGGCGCAGATTCTCCAGGCCAACGGCCACCGCGTCATCAAGGCCAACCTGGTCAACGACCGCGGCATCCACATCTGCAAGTCGATGCTGGCCTGGAAGCTCTACGGCGACGGCGAGACGCCCGCCTCGACGGGCATGAAGGGCGACCACCTGGTGGGCAAGTACTACGTCGAGTTCGACAAGCACTACAAGGCCCAGGTCAAGGAGCTCATGGCCGAGGGTCAGAGCGAGGAGGAGGCCAAGAAGAACGCCCCCATCATGCGCGAGGCGCAGGAGATGCTGCGCAAGTGGGAGGCCAAGGACCCCGAGGTCTACGCCCTGTGGGAGACGATGAACGGCTGGGTCTACGAAGGTTTCGACGTGACCTACCGGGCGCTGGGCGTCGACTTCGACAAGGTCTACTACGAGTCGCAGACCTACCTGCTGGGCAAGTCGCTCGTCGAGGAGGGGCTGCGCAAGGGTGTCTTCTACCGTCGCCCCGACAACTCGGTGTGGATTGACCTGACGGGCGACGGCCTGGACGAGAAGCTGCTGCTGCGCGGCGACGGCACGTCGGTCTACATGACGCAGGACCTCGGTACGGCCTACCGCCGCTTCGAGGACAACCGCCTCGACGATATGATTTACGTGGTGGGCAACGAGCAGAACTACCACTTCCAGGTGCTCAAGCTGGTGCTCAAGAAGCTGGGCTACGCCGAGTGGAGCGACCACATCACCCACCTTTCGTACGGCATGGTCGAGCTGCCCGAGGGCAAGATGAAGTCGCGCGAGGGTACGGTGGTCGATGCCGACGACCTGATTGCCGACATGGTGCGCACGGCCCGCGAGATGTCGGCCGAGCTGGGCAAGCTCGACGGCTGCACGGAGGCGGAGGCCGACGCCGTCTCGACGATGGTCGGTCTCGGTGCGCTCAAATACTTCATCCTGAAGGTCGACCCCAAGAAGACGATGCTCTTCGACCCGCGCGAGTCGATTGACTTCAACGGCAATACGGGCCCCTTCATCCAGTACACCCATGCCCGCATCTGCTCGGTGCTGCGCAAGGCGGCCGAGGCCGGCATCGACTACTCGGAGCCGGTGCGTGCGGAGTTCCTCCCCGAGGAGGTGGAGCTGGTCAAGACGCTGACCGAATATCCCTCGGTGGTGAAGGCCGCCGGCGAGAACTTCGCCCCGTCGCTCATCGCCGCCTATGTATATGAGCTGGCCAAGCAGTTCAACGGATACTACCACGACCACTCGATTCTGCGTGAGGAGCAGGCCGACGTGCGCTGCATGCGGCTCCGTCTGGCACAGCAGGTGGCGCGTGTCATCCGCCTCGGCATGAAGTTGCTGGGAATCGACGTTCCCGAGCGCATGTAGCCGGCGGGGCGCCGTGTCCCGATATCATCTCCCGGAAGCCGTCGGCTTCCGGGAGATTTTTTGTGTGCGGCCGGGCGCCCGGCGTGGTACGAATCTTGCGAGTGGGGGAGTCAGCAACAACCAAACACTCATTCAGCGTGAAAACATTCGTTACTACCTTTTCGCTTACTCTTGCATTGTGTGCGGCTGCCGGTGCGACGGCCCAGAGCAAGAGCACGGCCGCGGCCCCTGCGCCCGATACCGTGATGTTGTCGGAGACGACCGACGGCGACTACCTCGTGCGCAGGTTTGTCGTGCAGCGGCTCGACGACACGAGCTTCTCGGTGCTCTACCGCATCGACTCGGCGCGCCTCGTCTCGACGCTGGGCCACAACGCGCAGGAGCTTGCCGAACTCGACTCCTTCGTTTCGGGTATCCGGAACGACACGCTCCGGCAGCTTCGCTCGGTGGTGATTACGGGCTATGCGTCGCCCGACGGCCCGATGAAGTTCAACCGGACACTGGCCCTCCAACGCGCCCAGGACCTGAAGGGATATGCCGATGCGAAGTACGGCCTTTCGCAGCACTGCGTCGTTACGGTCAACTCGGTCGTCGAGCCCTGGTCGGCCTGCCGCGCGCTGGTGGCCGCCTCGCAGATGCCCGACCGTCAGGCGGTGCTCGACCTGCTGGACAGCAAGCTGTCTGACGCCGCCCTCGAGGCGAAGCTCAAGGCGATGCCTGCCGCGTGGAACTACCTGCGGCACAACATCCTCCCGACGATGCGCCGGGCTGCGATTACGGTCGTTTACCGCGACGGCAACGTGGTCGTGCAGCGTACGATGCTGCCCAAAGCGGCGCCCGAGCCTGCGCCGGCGGCCAACGCCTGTGCGGGTAAGTGCCCGTGCGAGGTCATCGACCGCTCCATCACCGGCATCATCGTCGAGATGCCCGGGGAGGATGCCGGGCAGGAGCGTCGCCAGCTCCGCCGTGAGGTGCGCGGCGAGGTGCGCGACCTGCGCCATGACGTCCGCGTGGCCGACAAAATCGGGAAGGAGCAGGCCCGTGCCGCGAAGCGAATCGCCCGGAAGGAGGCCAAGGCTGCCCGAAAGGCCGAAAAGGCGGCCGTCAGGAGCGCCCGCGAACTGGAGAAGATGCGTTGAGGTATCCTCCATCCGGACTCGGCCGCCGCACGAAGGGCAGTCCTCGCCGGACGTCGGCTTCGCGGGGCGGAGGCCGTGTGTCGCGGCATTGCAGGGGAGCGGTTCCCGCCGGGTGCGGGTACCGCTCCTCTGTTTTGTCCCGCCGGGCGGGGGTTCCGTTCCGCACAGAGCTTCCCGCTTTGCACAGGCCATCCCGCTCCGCGCGGTCCTTCCCGCTTTGCACACCCTTTCCCTTTTCGTGTGGTTCTTCTCCTCTTCACGCGGTCCTTCCCCTCTTCGCGCGGCCCTTCCCGCTTCCGGTCGGGTTGCTCCGCGGGGATGCCTTGCTCCCCGGGGCCTGCGCCGCAGACCGACGGGTGCCGCGTGGCGGAGCCGTTGGGGATTTTTTGGCCTCTGCGGCATGTCGCCGCCCGAAGAAATATTTGCAGATTCGAAGGGATTTACTATCTTTGCTCACAATTCATTAAAATCCGTTTACGATTATGGCAAATTTGAGAGACCTGAAGAAGGAGATTGACTATCGTCTGGAGGAGGTCGTTTTCGACTGCGATATGGCCATTTGTTTCCAGCCCTCGAAGGAGAAGGAGATTTTCGACGTGATGCAGGATGCCGTTGCCGTGCGCAACGCTCTCTTCATCAAGGCCAACAATCCGGCCGAGCCGCACAACCGCTCGCTCGTGCGCAAGCACTATTCCGCTCTGCGTACGGAGATGGTCGCCGAATATGAGAAGCTCTTCACGCGGCTGAGCGAAATCAACGAGGCCAAATAACGGCGCCGAGGATTCGCAGAAAAAACGTTCGGGGCGGGAGTTGCATACTCCCGCCCCGGATTTTTTTGTTCCGGCGGCAACCGTTCGTACCGGCCGTTCGTGTCAGCCGTTTGTACCGGCCGTTCGTGCCAGCTGCTTATACCGGCTGCGCCTGTCTGCCGCGCCTGTCTGCCGTGTCAACGCCCCTCGATGGCGTCGACGGCGTCGATGAGTGCACCGCGCAGCCCGCGCCGCTCGAGCTCCGCCACGCCGCGTATGGTCGTACCGCCCGGCGAGCAGACCTGGTCCTTGAGCCGGCCGGGGTGCTCGCCGCTCTCCAGCTGAAGCCGTCCCGTTCCGACCACCATCTGGCTCACCATGCGGTAGGCCTCGTCGCGTGCGATGCCGTGCTTGACGGCGGCGTCGGCCAGCGCCTCGATTGAGAGCGCGATGAATGCCGGGCCGCATCCGCAGATGGTGCCCGCGGCGCTCAGCTGCGCCGTGTCGACCGTCGGGACCAGCCCGATGCGGCCGAAGAGCTCGCGTACGGCCTGCCACTCCGCATCGCTGAGCGAGTGGCGCCGCTCGCAGACGATAATACCCTCGCCCACCGAGACCGGCGTGTTGGGAATCGTCGAGAGGTGGTGGGTGCCGGGTGCGAGCAGCCGCTCGTAGTCGTCGAAACACCATCCGGCCGCCACCGAGACGACGCACTTGCCGTGCAGCGCGTCACGCAGCGGCGCGAGCGCCTCTTCGACCTGGTGGGGCTTCACGGCGACGACGACCGTGTCGGCGAAGGCGACCAGGTCGGCCGCCCGTTCGAAGGCGCGGATGCCGCTCTGCTGCGTGTTGCGCTGCAGCTTCGCGAAGTCGCGCGCGCAGGCGCCCATCTCCTCCGCGGCGAGGGCTCCCTTGCGGAGCAGCCCCTCGGCCAGCGCGCGGGCCATGTTGCCGAAACCGATGAATCCGAGTCTCATAGGGCGGCGGTTTTCGAGTAGTCGCGCTCGCCGAAGATGAGCGACCCGACGCGCACCAGCGTCGAGCCGCAGGCCACGGCCAGCGGGTAGTCGTGCGACATGCCCATCGAGAGCGTGTCGAAATCGGCGCCGAAGCGGGGGCGCAGCTCGTCGAAGAGGCTCTTCAGTGCGAGGAAGTCGCGGCGGATGACCTCCTCGTCGTCCGTATTGGTGGCGATGCCCATCACCCCGCGGACGCGGAGCGCCGGCATGGCGGCAAAGGGCTCCGAGGCGAGGTACTCCCTCAGCTCGTCGGGCTCCCAGCCCGACTTCGTCTCCTCGTCGGCGACGTGGATTTCGAGCAGGATGTCGAGCCGGCGGCCGCATTTGTCCGCCTCGCGTTGCAGCGCCTCGGCCAGCCGTGCGCTGTCGACCGACTCGACCATCTGCACGAAGGGGGCGATGTACTTCACCTTGTTGGTCTGCAGGTGGCCAATCATGTGCCACTCGATATCCTTCGGCAGCTCTTCGTATTTGGCCCGCAGCTCCTGCGGGCGGCTTTCGCCGAAGAGGCGCTGCCCGGCCTCGTAGGCTTCGCGGATGGCCTCGGCCGGGTGGGTTTTCGATACGGCGACGAGCCGTACGCCCTCGGGCAGCGATGCCCGTACGCGGGCCAGTTGTTCTGATATCGACATCTCCGTCTGATTTTTTTGCGAGAACAAATGTAGCGAAAAATCGCGGAACGGGGAAGCCCCGGCCGATTTTTTCGGCGGGCATCCCCCTCCGGCGTTTTGCCGTTTGCCGAGAGTTTCCTATATTTGTTCCAAAACCCAGTAACCAGAAAAAATGAAAAAACGTCAATTGCTTCTCTCGGCCGTGGCGCTCCTCGCCTATGGGGCGGTGTCGGCCTGCACCAACTTCATCGTCACGCGCGGAGCCTCGACCGACGGTTCGATTATGGTCACCTATGCCGCCGACTCGCATGCGCTCTACGGTGCGCTCTACCACACGGCGGCGGGCCGCTACGCTCCGGGTACGATGATGCCCGTCCATGAGTGGGATACGGGCCGTTACCTGCGCGACATTCCCCAGGTGGCGCAGACCTGGTCGACCATCGGCAACATGAACGAGCACTCGCTCATCATCGGCGAGACCACCTACGGCGGCCGTGCCGAACTGGCCGACTCGACCGGCGGCATCGACTACGGCTCGCTGATATACATCACCCTCCAGCGCGCGAAGACGGCCCGCGAGGCTATCGCCGTCATCGCCGAACTGGCCAATACCTACGGCTACGCATCGAGCGGCGAGTCGTTCTCCATCGCCGACACCGAAGAGGCCTGGATTATGGAGCTCATCGGCAAGGGCTACAAGGACGACGGCAAGGGGGGCAACGCCCGCCGCGGCATTGTCTGGGTGGCACGCCGCATCCCCGACGGCTATGTCTCGGGCCATGCCAACCAGGCGCGCATCACCACTTTCCCGCTCGACGACCCCGAGAACTGCCTCTATGCGCCCGATGTCATCTCGTTTGCCCGTGAAATGGGCTACTTCGAGGGTTCGGACGAGGAGTTCAGCTTCGCCGATGCCTACTGCCCGGCCGACTTCGGAACGGTGCGCGGCTGCGATGCCCGCGTGTGGGCCTTCTTCCGCACGGTGGCCGACGGCATGGATGCCTACGAGGACTATGCCATGGGCTACAACCTCAAGAACCGCCTGCCGCTGTGGGTGAAGCCCCGTCAGAAGGTGTCGCCCAAGACGCTCTTCGACTGCATGCGCGACCACTACGAGGGTACGCCGATGGACATGACGAAGGACCTCGGTGCCGGCGGCCACAACTGTCCCTACCGCTGGCGTCCGATGGAGTTCGAGGTCGACGGTGTCACCTACCTCAACGAGCGTGCAACGGCCACGCAGCAGACCGGCTTCTGGTTCGTGGCACAGGCGCGGCCCGATGCGGGACGCGACATGGGCATCCTCTGGTTCGGTGTCGACGATGCCGCCACCTCGTGCCTGACGCCGATTTTCTGCTCGGCACAGGAGGTTCCCGAGTGCTTCAGCGAGGAGAACGGCTCGATGCTCCGCTATTCGCCCACGTCGGCCTTCTGGCTCTTCAACCGTACGACGAATTTCGCCTACATGCGCTACGACATGATTTCGGCCGACATCCGCAAGGTGACCGACAAGTGGGAGAACGACCGTCTGGCCGATGTGGCCGCCGTTACGGCCCGTGTCGGCAAGATGTCGGCGGAGGCGCGCCGCAACTACCTGACCGAGCTGAGCGTCTCGACGGCCCAGGAGCTCTTCGACCGCTGGCAGCGGCTGAACGGCTATCTGCTGGTCAAGTACATGGACGGCAACGTCAAGAGCGAGCACGGCGACGTGCTGTCGTTCCTCGACGGTGACGGCTCGTCGGCCCACTTCGTCGACAACGGCAACGGCCGCGACATTCCCGACCGGATTCAGTTCCCGGGCTACAACGAGAAGTGGAAGCGCGCTGTGGCGGCCGACAACGGCGAGGTGCTGCGCGTAATCAAATAAGTCAAGAGAGAGAACCTTCGAGGGGAGGACGCAACCGCACAGGGGTGCAGGCGTCGTCCCCTCTTTCCTAAAACGAATACCATGAAATATGACATCATTGTAGTCGGCTCGGGTCCGGGCGGGTATGTCGCCGCCATCCGTGCCGCGCAGCTCGGCCGCCGGGTGGCGCTCGTGGAGCGCGCCGAGGCGGGCGGCGTCTGCCTCAACTGGGGCTGCATTCCGACCAAGGCGCTGCTCAAGAGCGCCCAGGTCTATGCCTGGTGCAAGTCGGCCGACCACTACGGCCTGACGCTCGAGGGCGAGGTGCGCCCCGACTTGGAGCGCATCGTCGACCGCTCGCGCGGTGTGGCCGAGACGATGAGCAAGGGGGTTGCCTTCCTGCTCCGCAAGAACAACATCGACCTCATCGCCGGCTTCGGACGGCTCGTGGCGCCGGGCCGGCTCGACGTCGACGGCGTCGTCTACGAGGCGGACCACATCGTGCTGGCGACGGGTGCCCGTCCGCGCGAGATGCCCTTCATGCCCATCGACGGCGAGCATGTCCTCTCGTCGCGCCATGCGCTGGAGCTGCGGCGGCTGCCTGCGTCGATGGTGGTGGTCGGTTCAGGTGCCATCGGCAGCGAGTTCGCCTGGTTCTACGCCACGCTGGGCGTCAAGGTGACGCTCGTCGAGTACCTGCCGCGCATCATGCCGCTCGAGGACGAGGAGGTATCGAAGACGATGGAGCGCGTCTTCCGCAAGCTGCGGGCGACGGTGCTCACCTCGACCACCGTGCGCAGCGTCGTGGTCGGCGCCGACGGACAGTGCGTCGTCGAGGTCGAGGGCCGCAAGGGTGTCGAGTCGCTGAGCGCCGAGGTGGTGCTCTCGGCCGTCGGCATCAAGTCCAACATCGAGGGCATCGGCCTCGAGGAGCTGGGCATCGCCGTCGAGCGCGACAAGGTGGTGGTCGATGAATATTACCGCACCAACGTGCCGGGCGTCTACGCTATCGGCGACATCGTGGGCGGTCCGGCGCTGGCCCACGTCGCCTCGGCCGAGGCCGTCTGCTGCATCGAGTCCATCTGCGGGCTCAATCCCGCGCCGGTCGACTATTCGACCATCCCCTCGTGCATCTTCACCTCGCCCGAGGTGGCCTCGGTCGGCATGACCGAGCAGCAGGCGCGCGAGCGGGGCATCGACGTGCGCGTCGGGCGCTTCCCCTTCACCGCTTCGGGCAAGGCGACGGCGGCGGGTGACCGCGACGGCTTCGTCAAGCTGCTCTTCGACGGCGAGGAGCGCCTCATCGGCGCCCACATGGTGGGTGCCGGCGTCACCGAGATGCTGGCCGAGCCGACGCTTGCCAAGGCGCTCGGCGTCACGGCCCACCGTCTGGCCCGCATCATCCATGCCCACCCCACGATGAACGAAGGGGTGATGGAGGCGGCCGAGGCGGCCATAGGCGCCGCGATTCACCTCTGACGCGGGGCGGCAGGCTTTCCACTGAGCGGGGCGGCAGGCTTTCCACTGAGCGGTGCGGCAGGCTCTCCTCTGAGCGGGGGCCGGCTCTTCTCAGATGCGGGGGCGCTGCGATTCTCTCCGGATGCGGGGGCGTCGCGATTCACCTCTGACGCGCTCGGGCGGCAGGCCGGCATTATGGTGTGTCGGCCTGCGTTCGGTGCGTCGGAGTCATTGTACCTGTAAAATGAAACCGTGATGAAACGTTTGAAACCGTGGAGCGTGCTGCTCCTCTTCGTGATGCTCGGGTGGGGGCTCCGCGCCCCGGCCCAGACGAGGGCCGATGTGCGGCTGGGCGAACTGCTCAACAGCGGCGAACTTTTTCAGCTGCGCGACGAATATCCGCGGCTGAGGGACTCCGTCAGCATCCGTATGCTCGACCTGCTTGCCCGCAGCCAGCTGGGCGTCGGGTTCAACCGACCCGAGGAGGCCGCCCCGGCGCTCGATTCGCTCCTCCGGTTCCATCAGGAGGAGCTCGGGGCGGAGGCTACCTTCTCGATGGCATCCCTGCGGGCCATGAACCTGCTGAATCTGGGACTCTACGCAGCAGCCGGAGCCGCTGCCGGCGATTTGGTACTGGTTCTTGAGCACTCCCTGCCGTTCGAATCCTACTTCGGGCTCGTCTTCGTCGAGCGCATCGGCAAGGCATTGGCCGACGTGCCGGCACCGGGTCTCGAACGGCCCGACCGCACCGTAACCGTGCCGCTGAAATACGAAGCGGTCGGCCGCGGCCACCATTACTCCATGCCCGTAGAGGTGAACGGCCACGTGCGCGACTTTATCTTCGATACGGGCTGCTCGTTCGGCTGCTTCGTCTCGGAGAGGTATGCCGAGGAGGTCGGATTGAAGGTCGTGGCTGACTCCATCCCGGTTTCGGGCATGACGGTGGGCTTCGTCAAGCTGGCCACGGCCGACTCGCTGCGGGTCGGCGAGCTGGTCTACCGCCATCCGTACTTTCTGGTCGCACCGCCCGACCCCGAGGTCGATGCCGAATTTGCGTTCGACGGCGTCATCGGCTGCGACCTGCTCCGGGCCGTCGGGGAGGTCGTCGTCGACAACGAGACGGGCGTGTTCCGCTTCCCTGCGGAGCCGTCCGAAGGGGAGTCCGACATGTACCTCTCGGGCAACATCCCGCACGTGCGGATTGAGTATGCCGGCAGCCCCCTGGAGCTGATTTTCGACACGGGCAACGTGAAGAGCGACCTCGACAGCGGCTTTGCGCAGCGATTCCCCGAAGCCGTGGCAGGGCTTGCCCGGCATAAGACCCGCCACGGCGGTTTCGGAGGCATCGGGGAGTTCGAGGTGGTGACGCTCCCCGAATTCCGCATCCGGGCGGCCGGGCGCGACGTGGTGCTGCATGACATGGAGGTGCTCTGCAACGAGGCCGAGGGCGGCTCGCTGCTCTCCGCCGGGTCGCTGGGCGCCGATTTTGTCAGGTCGTTCCGGCAGCTGACAATCAACTACCGGCGGATGTTCATCCGCGGCCGGTAACGCTCCGCAGCGGCCGGCGACAGGATGCGGAGGCCGGCAGCAGGTGCAGCGGCCGACAACGCTCCGTCGCGGCCGTCAGCAGAACAAACGAAGAGACGGGACCCCCGTATTTCGGGGGTCCCGTCTCTCTTTCTGCCCGGCTCAGAAGCGCCACGAGGCTCCCAGCAGCAGGTTGCGCGGACGGATGGCGTAGCGGTACGACGACGAGCTCGGTCCGTCGAAGAGCGTATAGGTGTAGCTGTCGCGGTCGAGCAGGTTGGTGGCCGTGAGGGTGAGCTCCCACCGCTCGCCGACCTTCCAGCCGAGCGAGGCGTCGACCAGCACGAGGTGCTTCCGCTGCGTGGAGGTGAGTTGCGTGTAGTAGTGCTCGCCCGTGAGGCGGATGACGAGCTGCCGCGTCGGCGCGAAGTGGAGCTGCAGCTGCTGGTCGAAGGAGTGCTGTACGGAGCGCTCCTGCTGTTCGATGCCCAGCACCGAACGGCGGTAGTTGAGGCGGTATTCGGTGTTGAACCAGCGGGCGAGGCGGAGGTTGAAGCGAGGCGAGAGGGTGAGCGTCGCCAGACGGTAGGGCATCGGCTCGCCCTGCTGGATGCTCTCCAGACGGGTCGTCTGCCACTGCACGTCGACCCCCGCCTGCCCGCGCAGGGCGTCGATGTTGATGCTCGCGCCGCCCGCGACGAACCACGACGCCGTGCGGTTCGTGCGGCGCAGCCAGCCGTCGACGATGTAGTCGCCCGCATAGCTCCGCTCGGAGAGCCAAGGCATGTCACTCCACGTGCGCATGACGAGCGCATGGGCGAAGATGCCGCTGAGCGGATTGCGATAGTTGGCGCCGGCCGAGAGCGAGCGGCGCAGCGTGCGGTCGAACGAGGTGATGCCCCGCGTCAGCGTGCGGTAGTCGCGCAGCAGGGTGGCGGTGAAGAGCTGCTGCTCGTCGGGAGCGCTCTCGCCCAGCGTGGCGGCCGCCGTCAGACGCCACCGTGCGGCCGGCTCCCAGCGGAGTGCCGCGCGGCTCTCCCACAGCAGGGCGGTGCTGCGCCGTGTGCCGAGCCACGAGTGGCGCAGCTCGAGGGGGAGGTCAAGCGTGAGGTGCACCTGGTGCGTGCGGAAGGTGACCGAGGGCTGGAGGTAGCCTCCCGCCTGGCCCAGACGGCTCTGCACCGACGTTGCGGCCGCCTCGACGCCCGTCAGCGAGCTCCCCATGCGGCGCAGCAGCGCGGCGATGCCGCCCTTGAGCTGGAGCGTCCAGCGCCGTCCGGCCTGCAGGGCCCATGCGGCGTTGTGGTTCATCCGCACCAGGTCGATGTCGAGCTCCTGCCGCTGCCCCGACTCCGCACGCTCGACGGTGAGCCACTGCGGCTGCGAGAGGTAGAGCACGTAGGAGGAGAGGGTGAGCGTGCGCCGCTCGTTGCGGAGGATGCAGTCCAGGTCGTTCTCCACGCGGTACGAGGGGGTCGAGGCGCGCTGCTGATTGGGGTAGCTGCCCCCGACCGCGGAGCGGAAATCGCTCCACGCAAGGTCGGCCGAGAGGCGCTCGCGGAGGTAGAGGCGCTCGGTGTTGGCCTGCAGCCGGAGCCGGCCCGAGGCCGTGCGGTTGCGCAGCAGCGCCTGCTCCGTCGCCAGCTCCTCGAGCCTCCCGTCGGTCAGGTAGCGGAGCGTCCGCGCCGCCCAGTCGGAGGTCAGACGGTCGTAGCCGCAGCCGACGTGGCCGCTCAGCTGGTAGTCGTCGGTGAGCTTCCAGAGGTGGTCGGCGCTCGCCATGACCGAGCGGTTGAAGCGCGTGCGCTCCTGGGCCAGCGGGGCCGAGGTGAGCTCCGTCCGGAACCACTCGGGGCTCCGGTAACGGTTGAAGTCGTTGCCGAGCAGCTCGTCGGTCGTCAGCTGCGTGAGGTCGGCCGTGGGGTCCTGCCCCGTGTTGTCTCCCTTGAGGTTGAGCATCGACTGGCTGCGGGCCGCCATGCGCATGGCGAAGACCGAGCCGCGCCAGAGCGCCCCGTCGGAGGCCCAGCCGCCGGCGCCGCGCAGCGACCCCGTCCAGCGCGAGCGGGCGTGTTCGCTCAGGCGGAGGTTCAGCGCCGCACGGTCGCTCAGGGCGATGTCGTTCAGCGCCTTGATGGGCTGGTGGTTCTCCAGCACCTCGACGCTGGCCACGTCCTGCGGCCGGATGTTGTTCGTCGCCAGCGAATAGCGGCCGTCGAGCAGGTCCATCCCCTCGATGTAGAACTTGTTGATGGGCTCGCCGTTGTAGCGGATTTCGCCCGTCTTTTCGACCTCGATGCCCGGCATCTTGCGCAGCACGTCGGCAATCGTGCGGTCCTGCACCTCGGTGAAGCTCGCGACGTTGTAGCTCACCGTGTCGCCCCGCAGCGAGAGGCGCGGCGCACGGATTTCGACCTCGCGAATCTTCACGGCCTCCGCCTCGAGGCGAATCTCGCGCGGCAGCCGGGCGGTGGTGTGGCGCTGCGGGCGGTAGCCCATCATCGAGACCTCGACGCTGGCGGCCCGCATCCCCTGCCGCGGGCGGAGGCGGAAGGCGCCGTCGGCCGCTGTGGTGGTGTAGCCGGCCTGCCGGCCCGTGCTGTCGGCCGCCAGCAGGATGGCCCCGGCAAGGGGTCGTCCGTCGGCGGCATCCACGACGCGCCCGGTCAGCTCCTGGGCTGCGGCCGTGAGCGTAACTCCGAACAGCGCAACGATATATACTGCCCACTTCATGCGTCGCTGTAGTTAATCGAGTTCAATGGGGTTGTATCCGCGCACGAGGTCGCCCGGCCCGAGAGGCGTGCCGTCCTGGGACGTGACGGTTATACTTACGTTCGAGTTGTTTGTGAGGTAACCGATTGGGTCAGTCATTATCTTCTGCTTGAGCTCGCGGTACTTTTTACGGCTTGTTTTCATGTAGTTGCGATCGGTCATGCGGATGGGTTCGACGCGCTGCTCCACACCCGTTGCCTCCATGTCGAGCACCCCGGCATCGTCCTTGATGGCAAGAATCAGCCCCGGCAGCCCGCCGAACTTCCACGGCCCGGCGCTCACGGCAATCTCGGGCGCATACCACGCCTCGTAGTTGCGGCCGCGGAAGGTGCAGCGCGCCCGGCGGCACGCATAGCCGAGGATGGTCCGCTCGCCCTCCTCAAGCTCCCAGTCGATGACGGGCAGCGGTTCGGTGTAGAGCAGGTGGTCCATGTCAATCTGATCGATATGAGTCAGTCGACCGCCCGCTTGGTCGCGGAAGAGGACATCCTGCACGCCTCCGTGGAAACTTCCGAGGTTGGCCAACACCTGTTCGGGCGGCGTGACGCGCACGAGTGAATCGGTTTGCCATGTCTTGTAGGAGTAGAATTTCGTAACGTTGCGCCCGATCTGGAGCAGCAGTAGGTCCTCCATCGGGTGTTCGCTCTCGGGCCGCTGTTGGTAGAGCATGCGGTAGCTGACGACAAAGCGTGTCGTGTCGAGCACTTCGCTGGGCGGTTCGGCCGTGTCGTAGGTCTTGACGCCGTCGGGCGTATAGGTTACGATGGTCTGTTGGGCAAGCGCCGCTCCGGCCGATGCGCCGAGCAGCGTGAGGAGAATAAGGAACTTTTTCATCTTTGTTGCGGTTTTGGTTTCCGAAGACAAAGGTCGCACGAAATCCGGCAGGCGATGGTTAACGCCCCGTTAACGAATGTTAAATAGTCTTAACGCCGTCGGCCGTGGCTATTTTATGCGTACCTTTGTTCGGCACAAGAACCTCTTCCGGATGAACAAACGTCGCTTCGGCCGCATCTCGCTTCTGGTCTCCGCCTCGCTGGCGGTGCTCGTCGCCGTGCAGGCGTGGAGCCTTGTGAGCATGTACCACGCACGCCGTGAGGAGTTCTCGCGGCAGGTCATGCAGGCCATGACCCGCGCCGCCTACGACGACCTGCTGTTGGGCAACAAGCCCTCCGGGCAGAAAAGCCATATCACCTTCTCCTCGTCGGGGAACATCGATTCGATTCAGGTGGACATGATTCAGGAGATTATGGTGAAGAACCTCTCCGGCGCGGGCAAAAGCATCACCTTCACCCCCAAATCCGATACAATCCACCACGACATCAGCGTCTCGAACGGCGGGACGACCCGCCTCATCCGCCAGGAAATCCGCATCCCGTCGGTCTATGTCCTGCGGCTCAACATGGCGCGCTACGACTCGCTGCTCACCTGCAACCTCGCGGCGACGGGCATCGACCTGCCCCACAAAGTGGATGTCGTGCGCGGCCCCACCGACAGCACGTCGTCGGCTCGGCTCTTTACGACGAAGCCACTGACGGAACCGGAGGTGGTGCTTACCCCGCTCAACGATTCGCTGCGGCTCAGGGACCCGCTGACCTTCACGACATCGCTCACGACCGACAAAGAGCTCTATTTCCGCCTGCGCATCGAGAATCCCGACCGGCAGCTGCTGGGCGAGATGGCGGGTGTGGCCGTTTCGTCGCTGCTGATGCTCGTGGCCGTTGCCGGGGCGCTGCTCTACCTGCTGCGGACGCTTTTCCGACAGAAGACGCTCGAGGAGATGCGCCGCGACCTGACCCACAACATCACCCACGAACTGAAGACCCCCATCGCCGTGGCCAACGCCGCGAACGACGCCCTGCTCGACTTCGGGGCGGCGGACGACGTGCAGCGGCGCCGGCGCTACCTGACGGTCATCCGCCAGCAGCTGGCCTCGCTGAGCGACATGGTGCAGCGCATCCTGACGATGAGTGTCGAGGAGCGCGGCGAGTTCGGCCTCGTGCGCGAAGAGACCGATGTCGGTGCCCTTTTGCGCGAAGTGGCCGACGAGTACCGCCTCAAGGCCCGCAAGGAGGCCCGAATCGAACTCCGCGTCGAACCTGACCCGCTGCTCTTCCCCCTCGACCGCTTCCACATGCGCCATCTGGCGGGCAACCTGGTGGACAATGCGCTCAAGTATTCGGGCGAGCGGGTGCACATCCGCATCGAGGTGCGCCTGGTGCAGGGCTGGCTGCAGCTGACGGTCGACGACGACGGCATCGGCATCGACCGTCGCGCGCGCGAGCACATCTTCGAGAAGTTCTACCGTGTGCCGACCGGCGACC
This sequence comes from uncultured Alistipes sp., assembly GCA_900542505.1. Taxonomy (GTDB): domain Bacteria; phylum Bacteroidota; class Bacteroidia; order Bacteroidales; family Rikenellaceae; genus Alistipes; species Alistipes stercorigallinarum. The sequence continues at coordinate 52,701 of UQNV01000005.1, read as the reverse complement.
GGCAGGAGGTCCGCGGCTTCGGCCTGGGACTCTACTACGTCCGCCTGGTGGCCCTGCGCCATGGCGGCACCATCCGCGTCGACTCCGCCCCGGGACGCGGCACCCGTTTCACCATCCGCATCCCGAACCATGACCCCCGATTCTAAGATTCGCGTGCTGCTCGTCGAGGACGAGCAGACGCTCGCCGACATCATCGCCGATACGCTCTCCGAGAAGGATTTCACCGTGACGGTGGCCTACAACGGCATCGAGGGGCTCCGCGCCTTCGAAAGCGAGCGGCCCCAGGTGGTGGTGACCGATATCATGATGCCCGGCATGGACGGACTGTCGTTTGTCCGGCAGCTCAGACGGAGGGATGCCTCGGTGCCGATTCTCTTCCTGTCGGCCCGCTCGGCCGCCGAAGATGTGGTGCAGGGCTTCGAGACGGGCGGCAACGATTACCTGCGCAAACCCTTCGCCATGAGCGAACTCGTCGTGCGCGTGCGCGCGCTTGCGGGCCGGCGTGCCGCTGCGGAGTCGGCCGCCCGTCGGGAACCGCTTGCCGTCGGGCGTTTCCGCTTCGATGCCGACCGGCAGCTGCTGACGCTGGAGGAGAAGGTGTGCCGGCTCTCGGCCCGCGAGGCGGCACTGCTGGCCATGCTCTGCGAACGGCGGGGCGAGGTGGTCTCCACGCAGCTCATCCTGCAGCGCATCTGGGGTGACGACTCCTTCTTCAATGCCCGCAGCCTCCATGTCTTCGTCACGCGCCTGCGCCACCGTCTGGCGGCCGACCCCGATATCAGGCTGGTCAACGCCCGCGGGGTGGGGTACAAGCTCCTCTTCTGACCCGGGCGGCGGTTACAGCAGCAGGTTGAAGAGGTAGCCCGAGAGGATGATGAAGAGCGTCACGGTGGCGAAGAAGATGGCGATGAGCCGCCACGTCATCACCTTCTTGAGCATCGTCGCTTCGGGCAGCGACAGCCCCACAACCCCCATCATGAAGGCGATGGCCGTGCCGAGCGGCACCCCTTTGGCCACGAAGACCTGGATGACCGGGACGATGCCCGCCGCGTTGGCATACATCGGCACGGCGCAGATGACCGCCATCGGTACGGCGAAGATGTTGTCGCGGCCCATGAAGCGCTCGAAGAAGCCTTCGGGCACATATCCGTGCATGGCCGCCCCGATGCCGATTCCCACCACGACATAGAGCAGAACGCCCCGTACGATGCCCCAGGCATCGCGGACCACCGTGCGCAGCCGTTCGGCAAAGGGCGTCCGCGTTTCGTCCCATTCGGCGCTCTGTTCGTCCGCGCCGGCCTGCAGCGCGAGCACCCACGGCGAGAGGTGGCGCTCCAGCCGCATGCGCCCCAGGATGTATCCGCCGAGTGTTCCCAGCGTGATGCCGCTCACAACATAGATGACGGTGGCCTTCAGCCCGAACGAGCCGAGAAACATCGCCACGGCGATTTCGTTGACCAGCGGCGAGGTGATGAGGAAGGCGAAGGTGACTCCCAGTGGAATGCCCCCTTTGACGAAACCGATGAAGAGCGGAATCGACGAGCAGGAGCAGAAGGGGGTGACGGCTCCGAAGAGCGACGCAAGGAGGTACTGCAGCCCGTAGAGGCGGCGGGTGGTGAGCGCACGGCGCAGCCGCTCCGTCGGGAAGTAGGCGTTGAGCAGTCCCATGGCAATGCTTACGACAAGCAGCAACAGGATGATTTTCAGCGTGTCGTATATGAAGAAGTTAAGTGATTCTGCAAGTCGCGATGCGGGGTCGAGACCCAGCAGCCGGTAGACCACCAGGTCGGCGAATTCCTGTATCATTATGGTTTGATAGTTTGCCTGTTACAACTTTTATATGAAGTAAACAACAAGGTAGTATACGCCCGTAGCGATGAAAAGCAGCGCCACGGCTCGGTTTAACCATTTTCGGATGCTCTGCATCCGGTTGTAGAAGCGCCCGATGCCTGCGGCCCCGAAAGCCAGCAGCCAGGCGGCTGCCACGACGGGGATGCCCGTCGCCAGGGCGAAGAGTGCCGGAAGCAGGTAGCCGCCCGTCTCGGCCGCAGCCATCGGGATGAGCATCCCGAAGTAGAGTACGCCGCTTGTCGGGCAGAATACCAGCGCGAAGAGCGCGCCCAGCAGCAGTGCGCCCGTGCCGCCGCGCCCTTTCAGCCGCTCGCCGCCGCGGGTGAATCCGAAGCCCGGCAGGCGGAGCTGGTCGCCGAAGAGCATGAAAAGTCCCGTCAGGAGCAGCAGTGCGCCGACGAGCAGCTCTGTCCAGCCTCCGATGAACCGCTGCACGGCGAAGGTGCTGCCTCCGCTTTGCAGCAGTGCGATGCAGGCCGCGCCGAGCAGCGTGTAGGCGAGGATGCGTCCTGCGGTGTAGAGCAGTCCGTTGACGAAGATTCGGCGGCGGTTGCCCACCTCGCGTGCGAGGTATCCCATGGCGGCGATGTTGGTGGCCAGCGGGCAGGGGCTTATGGCCGTGAGCAGGCCGAGCAGCAGGGCCGTCAGCGCCGGTACGGTAGAACTGTCAAGCAGGTTTTGCAATGTCTCCATGGCGTTATCGGGCGAGCAGTTGTTCGATTCGAGCCTTCAGCTCCCGACGGAAGAGGTCGGCGTCGGTGCGTGCATGGGCAAAGGCGAAGCGGGTGAGGTCGACGACCTGCTCCTCGCCGTTGTGGCGATGGCTCAGCAGAAGCGACGACCAGGCGACCTCGTAGCGGACGGCGAGCTCCTCTTCCTCGGTAATTTCGGCTACGTGCAGCCGCAGCGTGCCGTCGGCGACCTCGTCGGCAAACTCCTGCTCGACCACCTCGCGCGTCAGCTGCTCGATGGCCCGGCAGGTGGGGCATCTTTTTTTGGTGTGGAACGACAGCACCTCCACTCCGTCGGGCTGCACCTGCGGCGAGGCGGCCGAGCTGCTTCCTCTGCCGCCGCAGGCGGTCATCAGAGCCAGAAGCAGCAGCGTAAACACTCTGTTTTTCATGGTGAAGGATTTTAGTTATTCAACAAACGCTTTACCTCATCGAGCGACAGACGTCGCCCCTTCGATACGACCTTGCCGTTGATGACCAGCGCCGGCAGCGTCATCACGCCGCTGGCGATGATTCGTTCGAGCGACTCCTCCTTCACTACGTCGGCGTCGATTCCCATCTCCTCGACCGCCTTGAGGACCGTTTCGTAGAGTGCCCTGCATCCGGCGCACCCCGTTCCGAGAACTTCGATTTTCATTTTTCTGTGTTTTTATTTGGTGTATGTAATTCGTCGAATTACGAACAATTGCGGCAACCAAAAAGCGACGGGCGTCGTCGCTTCGTATGGCCGGCGTGTCACTGGCAGCAGGGGCCTTCGTCGGAGGCGATTTCGCGGAAAAACTCGCCGAACAGCGCGCGAGCCTCGGCCCAGTTGGCGCGGTTGATGCAGTATCGGACCTTCGGCGGCTGGATTTCACCCTGAATAAGCCCCGCCTCCTTCAGCTCCTTGAGGTGCTGCGAGACGGTGGCTTTCGCGATGGGCAGCACCTCGTGCAGGTCGCCGAAGAAGCAGCTTTGCTGCGAGGCCAGGAAGTGCAGGATGGCCATCCTTGCCGGGTGGCCCATCGCTTTGGCGTAGCGTGCCATGCGCTCTTCGCGTTCCGTATATCCCTTTTCGCTCATCTCTTTCCGTTGTTGTTCGCAAATATACGAACAACTTTTCGCTCTGCCAAATTTTTGTGGCGGAAATGTCGCAGCAGTTCTCATTTCCGGTCCGTTTTGGGGCCGTGGGGCTTTGTGCTGACCCTCGGGTCCGGATTTATTTCGTATCTTTGTCCCCCTGCTTCTCGAGGGCGGGGCGGTTTCGGACATGAGGCCGTTCCGTCGGAGCAGGGATGATTGGGATAGTTACAAGGTTGATTTTTCTTAATTTAAGTGTAGATTGATGGGAAACGCAAGAAGAACCAATTGGAGATTTTGGCTCTCCGCCACCCTTTTGCTGGCTTTCTGGGGCTGTTCGTCCGAGCCGGACGTTCCGGGTGGAGCGACCGATGACGGATATATCCACCTCTTTTTCTCGAAAACGGAGACCCGGGCCGACCTCAATCCCGACGGCAGCGGGCAATTCACCGAAGGCGACCGCATCGGACTGTTCGTCGACGGCAGCGACGGTGTCCGCTACTGCGAACTGACCTACCGCGGCGGCGAGTGGACGCCCCGGCTCCGCCGTGCCGATTTCGGTCCGGGAAGCCTCGATTTTTCAGCCCACTATCCGGCCTTCACCGACGGAACATCAACCGACGCCGATTTCCGAATTGCCGCCGACCAGAGCGGCGACGGCATGACGCAGTCGGACCTGCTCTTCGCCCGGACGACGCTCGATGAGAGGCAGAACCGCGCCGTCATGACCTTCGGCCATGTCATGCACCGGCTGAAGATTGAGCTCAGCGGGTCGACGGAGAATGTCTCGATTCGGCGCGCAGCGTAGGGGACGGTACGGCCGACCTGCTGACGGGCGAAATGATTGCGACCGGGAGCGACATGCAGTGGATAACTCCCGCGAAGAGTTCGGACGGGAGCCTCGAGGTGGTCATCTTCCCTCAGTCGGCCGAGCCTTACCGCAGCGGCGAAGGGCTGCTGAAAATCACCTCCGGCGGCAAGGTTTCGTACTATATGGCCCCCGCACAGCTTGAAAGCGGTGCTCCGCTCGAGACCTTCGAGCCGGGCAAACAGACCTCCGTCCGGCTGCAGCTCAAGAGCAACACCGAGCAGGAGTGGGCCAACCGGAAGGTGTGGGTCGATGGAATCAGGGAGCCCGAAGAGGGGGCATGGCTGCAGCTCTTCCCCGAGACATATTCCACGTATTACCTCCCCTGGAAGCCGGAGTGCGGCTGGTACGACTGCGACAAGCTGAATCCGACGGCCAACGCATCAGGTGTCCCCGACGGCATGATGTGCTGGGCCGCCGGTGCATCGAACCTGCTGCACTGGTGGATTGCCCGCAACATCGACTATGTGGAACGATACGATTACAAGGGGCCGGACTATACCTATCCGCTCGACAAGCCGCAGGAAAGCGATATCTTCCAGTGTTTTATCGATTCTTTTGACGATGATGCGGGTTATGGTGACGCCGGAATCAACTGGTTTATCCATGGCATCCGGCCCTCCTATCCTGCATATGACAAACCGGAAAATCCGGCGGGATATTTCAAGGATGTTTTTCCTGAAGGTGTTAAGTTGGGGCAAAATTATGGTGGATTGAGCAAAGAGGTTTTCAACACAGTGATGAAAGATGCGCTCAAGAACAGAAAGGGCATAGGATTCAGTCGGGGAAATGTTCGTTCCAGCCATGTGATGACCATTTGGGGGGGGGCGGAATTTGACGAGGAGGGCAACGTCTCCTATATCTATTTCGCCGACAATAACGACCGTTATGACTATGAAGTCGATAATGTGGGTTGCATGAGGAAAGAAATCATCTATGTCACTCTGCCCGAAGGCGGAACCATGACCCATTATAAGACCGGTTATATTGGTAGTGGCGATGATTCAAGACCCATCAACAGATTGTTTACGGTTGAATTGGGGCAGGAATACTGGGAACAATACTATAGCAGTAAAAAATAAAGGAATATGAAAATAAACATCATTATGAAAGGAATATATTGTCTGTTTTTCGCCGCGCCGTTGCTGCCCTGTGCGGCTGCAGTTCGTCCGAAGAGAGTGCCGGACCCGTACAGAAGAGAATCATGTTGAACGCATCGATTGCCAAGGTCGAGGAGCTCGAGAGCTCCGAAGCGGTCCAGTCGGGCAAGGAGCACTTCACCCAGGGCGACACCTTTACGCTCGTGGTGGCCAATGCCGAGCGACAGTACGACCTGTTCGACTTTACGGTCGGAACGACCCAGCTCCTTTGGAAAGAGGTCACTGTGGCCGGCGAGGACGTGAAGGTCAATTTCTCGGCCTGCTATCCGGTGCAGCGACTTGCCAACGGCAAATTCACCTTCGACCTCGGCACGGCATCCGAACAGGACCTGCTGCTGGCCGCTCCCCGTGCCGTGACCGTGGATGACGAGACGCCCGTCAACCTTACGTTCCGCCATGCGATGCACCGCCTCAATGTGGTCTTCACCGTCGATGCCGATGCCCGTGTCGATGCCGAAACCATCCGTACCGTTTGTACGGCCCGGTCGAAATGCGGGGTGAACCTGCTCGACGGCTCGCTCGATACGACCGACCCCACGACGGCCGACTTTACCCGTACGGGCGGCGAGGTATCCTTCCTCGTCGTTCCTCAGCAGGCCTCCGACGTGACGCTCGACGTGACGGCGGGCGACATCTCGAAGAGCTTTACGGTCGGCAGCCTCAAGCCCGGACTCGGCGAGCTCAAGAGCGGCATGCAGCTGCGTGTCGAAATCACTGTCAAGGAGCAGGCCATCGAAATCGGCAGCATCACCATCGAAGGATGGGAGGACCAGGGTTCCATCGGCGGGGAAATCATCATCTGATGCCGGTCTCCCTTTCCCGGACAGAACGCCCTGCGGCCCTGCGGTCGCAGGGCGTTCCGTTTGCAGGGCCCCGGCGTGCGATGCGGAAACGGAAACCCCCGGTCCGAGGTGCGGACCGGGGGCTCCCGTTCTGAATCCGGCGTGCCGTCAATAGAAGCGCGACACGGGGTAGATGTTCACCGGATAGCTGCCCGGATTGACCAGATTGTTGACCAGCCGGGGCTCGTCGCTGCTGCAGTCGTAGACCAGTACGTTGCCGTCGGAGACAATCGATTCGCCCAGCTCGTTCGAGACCGAAACATAGAGCAGGTTCTTTTTTGCGTCGGCAATCACGTTGCAGGTCAGATAATTTGCATTGGGGGCATCCTCCTTGACGTGGATATACTCCTCAGACTGCCAGGTCTTGAGCGACATGCGGCTGACGGTGAGCGTCCCGGCCGCATAATAGATGTAGTCGCCGCAGAGCGCTATGCCCGGCGTATTCATGAATTCGGCCGAGATGTCGGCGTTGACCTGCTTCTCCCGGGTGATGGTCATCGTTCGGGTGTCGATGAAGAAGAGCACGCTCTTCTTGTCGCCCGAACGGCCGCACGTGGCCACCAGGATTTCATGCTCTCCCGTCTGGCAGATGCCGCTCGAAAAATCGCTCGCATGGCTCAGGTCGAGCGTCCGCGTCACCTTGTTGGAGCCTTTGCTGAACTCGAGCAGGCAGGGGGATATCCAGAATCCGCCGCCGCAGCAGTAGAGCTTGTCGCCGATGACGGCCATGCCGCGCGTGTCGATGACGGTCTCGATGGTGGCACCCTGGTTGCCGAAGGCATAGGAGCCCTTGACGATGTTCAACTCGCCGGTTGTGCCGTCGAGCCGGAACAGACCCTGGCTGTCCGAGAAGAAGATATTGTGCTCGTCCATGACGGCGATGTTCTCCAGCGGGGTCAACAGCGGGAGCATCTCGTCTTTGTCGAGCGAACCCTCGGGGCGGGGAAAGACAAGGTCGTCGGCCGTGAAGACCTTTTCGCGTCGGAAGGTCTCGGCGTCAACCACTACCAGACATCCGTCGCCGGCTTCGCTGTTCGGCTGGAAGAGGTTGTTGCTCATGATGTAGATTTTCCCGTTGCACATGTCGAGGTCCATGGCCTCGTTGCCGAAGGCCGAACCGTTGACCGTCCGGTAGACATCTTTCTCAATGGTGCCGTCAGGTGCAAGGTAGGAAATCGTGCTGTTTTCGGACGTGCGGGCACCCTGATTGAGCAGAATGACTCCGTCGGGGTCGGCATATCCCTCCTGGTGAGCGGGAGGAGGAGTGCCGCCGTCGTTGTCCGTGTCGGACGAACATCCGTAAAGCAGGGCTGACGCGATGAGCGCCGCACCCCATAACCAGATTTGTTTCATGATGGATAATTCGTGTTTCATTAATCGTTATCGGGCTTCGGGAAAGAAGAATCCGGCCGGGAAGTTGGTATAGTTCTCATATTTTGCCAGCGGAGACAGGAAGTCGCCGGCCGGGTCGAACTCCCAAATCTGGTTTTGCGTGAATTGGGCGTAGGATTTGATGGAGTTGATGTAAAGGTGGCACGTTGCGGGATGTACGCCCAGCCCGTTGTAGAGTTGTCCGGCATTGGGGTCCAGCCCCGACACGTCGGTCAGCAGCTCGACGGCGTCGAGTCCCGAAGCGGCGTCGAGTTCGGCGCTCTCGTCGAAGGGGAGCCGGTAGATGGTCGTTCCGTCGGCATAGTAGACGAGGTTGTCGTGTGCGGCGAATGCCACGCCCGAGGCTCCTGCCGTGGGCTTGATGTTGATTTGACGCTGTACGATGTCCTGGGTCGAAAGGTCGAACTTGTTCATGGCCGTCTTGCCGAATCCGAACGTCATAATCCACATCCGGCCGTCGTCCGCGGCCTGGATGCCCAGCACCTCGTTGATGTCGCATTCGATGCCGGTGAGCGGCAGCCGGATGCTGTTGACGGCGTCGCTTTCGGGCGAAATCTCGTAAATCTTGCTGAAGTATCCCGACAGGTAGGTGTAGACCTTGCCGTTCATCGTGACAAAGCGGCTCTTGGGTGCATCCTCCGAACCTTCGACGAAGGTCAGCGTTCCGGTTTCGCCGTCGAGCCGGTGGACGCCGGCATTGTCGCGGATGTAGATGTGGCGCTCGTCGAGTACGGCGATGTGCGTCGGCCAGTCGAGTCCGGCCAGCTCTTCGTTGGAGAAGGAGTCCGTCCGGCGCAGCGTGCGGGCATCCATGACCACAAGCATGCCGTCGTTCTCGAACTCCGCGCCGTTGGCGTTCCGGTTGCCGTTCTGCGAGATGACATAGATTTTACCGTCGCAGAAGGCCATGTCCTGCGCCACGTTGCCCAGCTCCGAGCCGTTGACCGTGCGGTAGGCGTCGTCGAATACGTAGCCCTCGGGCGAGATGTAGGTCAGCGAGCCGTTCTCGGTGGTCATGTTGCCTTCGTTGAGGACGAACGTGCCGGCCGGGTCGTCGAACGAGTTGAGGCAGCGGAGTGCGACCTCGCAGACAACCTTGTTCGCCCCGCTGCCTGCCGCCGTGATGCGCAGCGTGGCGCTGGTCTGCGCGTCGTCGGTCGCATGGAGGGCGATGACCCCCTCCGTCTGGCGGACCTCGGCCTCCCAGCCTTCGGGGAGCGATTCGGTCGTGACGGTCGTTATGTGCTCGCCCGTGAAGGAGAGGGTCGTCTCCCGGCCGGGGACGACGAATACCGGAGCGCCTGCCTCGGCGCCCGTGTTCACTTCGAATTTCGTGACGGCATCCTCACCGTCGTTGCTGCAGGCTGCCGCCGCAAGGGTTGCGGCGACGAACAGCGTCTTCCAGAGTAATCTGTTCTTCATGTTGAAAATGTTGAAAATGGGGAAAAGATGTGTTGTTGTCGTTTTGTCGTTGTCGTTTGGCTGTCGTCGCTACCGTCCGAGGCCGTCGCTTGCGATTTGTTCGCCCGCCAGATGGAGGTCGGTGACGCCCATCACCTCGGTCGAGCACTCGCCGAGCCAGCCGTTCACCTGGTTGACGCCCGTGTGGATGCGGATGAAATCCACGCCGGGCAGGTGGACCGGCGCCCCCGAGGCGTCGACCGCCCAGTCGATGTCGATGGCCGAGGCGTCGCTCTCGTTGGTGTCGTTGTCGGCATAGCCGAAGGCGAAGCGGTAGAGGGCGTAGTTGGTCCCCGCGCCGCTCAGGTCGATGCCGTTCTGCGGCAGGCGCGTCCCCTCGAAGGTGAGCTCTTCGTCATCGAGCCACTGCGGGAAGTAGGACTGCAGGTGCGTCGCATTCATGGCGATGTAGCCCGTCTGCTGCTGGTTGTCCTCCCAGCGGATGTACTCCTCGGTGGGTGCTCCTGGCTCCTGTGCCGGACGGTAGTAGGTGATGCTGTAGCCGCGTACGGTGCGGATGTCGTTGCCCGCCTCGTCCGCCTTGTCGAGCCACGACTCGGCGGCGGTGGGGTAGGAACTGCCCGCGATTTCGTACCACTCGTCCTCGTCGGGACGACCGTTCGAGTTGGCGTCCCAGGCCACCTGGATGACGCCCGGCTCGCTGCTGCCGTACTCGCTCTGGCCGCTGGCGTAGAAGGCGTTGCCCAGCACGCGGAAATCGCACAGTCCGGGTTTGTTCTCGATGGTGTGGTCGAAGCCGACGACGATGTAGCCGCCGAAGCCGCCGAGCGAGACCATGCCCCGCCGGTTGTTGCCGATGGCTTCGAGCGCCTTGCGGTTCATATCCTCGGGCGTGTCGCCCTCGCGGTATTCGGGCAGCTGGTTGACGAACTGCCCCGGGGCGGGGCGGAACTCCACGACGCGCGTGACGTAGGGCGTGGCCTTGCCCGTCGAAGGGGTGTCGCCTCCCTCGTCCGACGAGCAGGAGAGTGTCGCAAGGGCCAGCACAAGGGCGGCCGAAACGCGGCAGAACCGGTTGTTCGGAAGAATCTGTTTCATGTTTTTTATGGGATATTTGTCGTTTTTTGTCGGATTGCTGTGCCGTGCGGGCCGCATCAGTAGAAGGGCTCGGGCGAGAAGGCGATGTGGGCCGGGATGTCGCCCGTGCGTACCCGCCAGCGGAACTTGCCCTCGGGCGAGAAGCAGTAGAGATAGCCCGGCGTCACGTAGTTGGTGGCGTCGCAGACGTAGAGCTCCTTGGTCTCGGGGTTGACCGCCACGCCGTAGGGCAGCACAATCTCCCGGTCGGTGCCGTCGGTGATGAAGTTGTGCGAGACGATGCGCTGCTCGGCCGTGTCGTAGACGGCGTAGGAGACCTCGTTGCTCTGCGAGGTGTAGCTCCACTCGGTGCTGATGATGTAGAGCCGGTCGTCGTCGATGCACATCTCGCTGGCGGCGATGCCGAGGCTGCCGATGACGCGCTCCGAGGCCGCGTCGATGACGTAGATGTCGGAGCCCGTGCCGTAGTAGTCGCCGCGCGAGCTGACGTAGATGCGGCCGTAGCGGTCGAGCTCCATGCGGTGGAGGTTGATGGCCACGTCGATGGTGTTGACCACCTCGAACGAGTCGAGGTCGATGACCGAGACCGTGCGGTCGTAGTCGGGGAAGCGGTATCCGCCCGAGTTGGCCACGTAGAGCCGTCCGCCCGTGATGACCATCTCCTCGGGCTGGTAGCCGACGGTCACCTCGCGGGTGATTTCGAGCGTGCGGGTGTCGATTTCGACCACCTTGCCCGGACGTGCCTCGGGGTCAATCTGCACCGGCCCGGCATAGGAGCTCACGTAGGCGCGGTCGCCCTCGAAGACGATGTAGCGGCAGTTGGGAATCGAGATGCTGCCGATGTGCTCGGCCGTGTAGACGTCCATCACCTCCACGAGGTTCGAGCAGTTGACCACCGCGTAGAGCCGCCGGTCGTGGATGGCCAGGTCGTTGCCCACGTCGCCCAGCTCCTTCACCACGCCGGGGTTGCGCTCCGGGTAGATGTTGCGCCGGTAGCCGCCGCTGCGGGCGTCGAAGTGGTCGATGGTGCACTTGTTGCTGCCCATGTTGCCCTCGTTGAGCAGGAAGAAGCCCTCGATGCGCTCGGGGGTGGTCGGCAGTGCGACGTAATCCACCTCGGAGCGAATCATCGGCAGCTCCTTGCGGCAGGCGCCGGCGGCAAGCAGCACGGCGAGCAGCACGCAGGGACGGAACAGGAATCTTGCGAGACTTTTTTTCATGGGATGCGTACTCAGAACGAATATTGCACGATGACTTTGAAGTTGATGCCGGGCATTGGGTAGCAGGCCACCACCTCGTACTGCTGGTCGAGCAGGTTGTTCACCTCGAGCGTGGCGCGCAGCTCGCCGCGCCCCAGCTCCCAGCTGCGCCCCAGCGAGAGGTCGCTCGTATACCAGGGCTGCTGGTAGTTGTAGGCGATGTTGGCCTGCGAGGAGTAGCGTTCGCCGGTGTAGATGAAGCTGTAGCTCGCCTCCCAGCGCCGCCAGTTGAGGTTGAGCGCCGCCGAGCCGCTGTGCCACGGGATGTAGGGAATCTGCCCGCCGTAGAACTCGCTCGTCGGGTCGGTGAAGTCCTGCGCCTGCTGGTAGGTGTAGTTGAGGCGCGCAGTGAGCGTGAAGTCGCGGCCGATGGCCCAGCCGCTCTCGAGTGCGGCGTCGACGCCGCGGATTTCGACGTTGCCCAGATTGACCATCGTCCAGCGGAAGAAGTTCGAGGTGGGGGTGGCGACGATTTTGTTCTCCACCTCGTTGTAGTAGACGTCGGCCTGGATGCTCAGATGGCGCAGCCAGGTGCGGTCGAATGTCCATCCGTAGGTGAAGCCCACGTCGTACTGCGTGGTGAATTCGGGGTCGAGGTTGACGTTGCCCACAAACGTATAGTAGAGGTCGTTGAGCGTCGGCATGCGGAAAATCCGCTTGTAGAAGGCGCGCAGGTTGAAGTCGGTCCGGGCGAAGGGCTTCCAGGAGAGGAAAACGGCCGGGGTGAGCTTCTGCTTGTCGGGCGCCGCCTCGCCCTGCGTGCGGTCGTGGACGAGCGTCCCGAGCAGGCTGGCCTGGAGCTCGACGCGCCCGAAGCGCAGGACCGTGGCCACGGAGGCCAGCAGCGTATGGCGCCGCGGGTAGGCGAAGTCGCGCATGTCGGAGTTGAGCAGGTTGAACTGATAGTCGGCCGAGAAGCTCGCCTCCCACCAGGGGAAGATGGTGAAGCGGTTGGCCGCCGAGAGGTAGAGCTCCTGCTGGTAATAGCGGTTGTCGGTGTACATGATGGACTCGTCCTTGCGGGGGTCGGCCAGATAGTGGAGGTAGTCGTAGGCGTACTTGGCGTTGACGAGCAGGCTGTACCACGGCTCGAAGTCCTTCTTGAGCGCCCCCTGGACGAAAAAGTTGGTGTCCCACTGACGGTCCTCGTGCGAGAACTTGTTGCGCACCACGGCGCCGGGATATCCCCGCTCCGAGGTGTAGAAATAGGCCTTCGCACGCCAGTATCCCTGCTCGAGCCGGCCGTAGGTCCCGCCCTCGACGCGCAGGGCGTTGATGTCGCCGTTGCGGCGCACGGCCGTGGTGTCGTAGCCCTCCTCCATCCGGTAGGTGAAGCGGTAGCGGCCCGACGAACGGAGGTATTCGGCGCTGAGCGAGCTGCTCACGCGGTCGGTGATGCGGTGCTCCCAGAGCAGTGCGGGATTGATGACGCCGAACGAGCCGCTCCGGAAGGTCGCCTTCACGTGGTCGCGCTCCCCCTCCTCGAAACGGGGCGTGCGGCTCTAGAGGTAAATCGACCCCGACGAGCCGAAGTCCTTGGCCGGCTGGAAAACGGCGCTCTTCTGTCCGTTGTAGAGCGTGATGGCCTCCATGTTGTCGAGCGAGAAGCGCCCCAGGTCGACCGTGCCGTTCTGGGCGTTGCCCAGCTCGATGCCGTCGTAGAAGACCCCCACGTGGTTGGTGCCCATCGAGCGGATGTTGACCGTCTTCAGACCGCCCACGCCGCCGTAGTCCTTGATTTGCACCCCCGAAAAGTAACGCAGCGCGTCGGCCACGTTGTGTGCCCCCAGCCGGTGGAGCGCCTTGCCCGAGAGCTCCTGTACGGGTATCACCTCGCGGCGCACGAGGCGACCCGTGATGACGACCTCCTCGACATGCTGGAGCGAGTCGAGGCTTTGGGCTTGCGCCTGTAGACACAGGTTCAGACCCGCACATACGGGTATGAACAGTTTGAGAAAACCGTAAAATCTGTAAAACATCGTTCTGTCTATTCGACCGTCCTATCCTCGGGCCCGGTCAAACGGTATAAATTCGATGGCAGGTCTTCTGACTGACTCCTTCTGCGAAACCTTCCCGACACGTCGTGTCAGTGGTCATGATGTTCGTCAGAATTGGTGGAGCTTCACAGCAGCGGGACTGTTCGGGACTTGCACCCGATTCCCTTTTAATCCATGAGACCGGAAGGGTCTCTACGGAACCAATCGGTCGCAAAGATAGGCTTTTTTTCCGTTTCGGGAGCGGTTGCGGCGCGATTTTTTCGGCGCGGGACCATCCCGGCCCTCCCATCTCGCTGAGGCTTAGCCGCTTGGGCGGCTGCAATTTTTTTTGAGGGGCTGGGCCCGTAATGCGGGCAAATTTTTTATTTTTGTGTGGCCGGAAACGGCCGAATCAAACGACCCGACTTATGAAAATCACCTTCGAAATCGAATACCGCACCCGGTGGGGCGAAGAGCTCGTCCTGCTTCTCGGCAAGCGCCGCATCGCCCTGCAATATGCCGATAACGGAATCTGGAGCGGGACGGCCGAATGCCGCCGTGCGGACGACGGGGCCTCCTACCGCTATGCCGTCGAATGCGCGGGCGCGTGCATCCGCACCGAGTGGTATCCGCACCGTCTGCGTCTCGGCGACCTGCCGCCGCTGCGCCGGCTCCGCATCAGGGACTGCTGGCAGGAGCTTCCCGCCGACGCCCCTTTCCGCTCGGCGGCCTTTACGCGCGGCATCTTCGCCCGAACGGCTGCGCCGTCGCGGGCTGGTCGGCCGGCCCGCGGGCTGCATCCGCAGCAGGGTGTGCTGCTGCGGGTCGTGGCGCCCGACATCCGTCCCGACGAGCGGCTGGGCCTCGCCTCGGAGTGCATCGACAACTGGCAGCGCGCGCTGCCGTTCGACGATGCGGCCTTTCCCGAATGGAGCTGCGCGTTGTCGCTTCCCGAGGGGGCGGCCTACAAACTGGTGGTCGTCGGCCGCGGAGAGGTGCGTCCCCTGTTGTGGGAAGAGGGTGAGAACCGCCGCTGGAGCACTCCGGCGGGTGACGGGTTCCTTGTCGATGCCTCGCTGCAGCCGCGCTTTCCGGAACGTCGCTGGCGGAGCGCCGGAACGGCCATACCGGTCTTTTCGCTCCGCTCGCGCGAGAGCTTCGGCGTCGGGGAGTTCCTCGACCTCAAGCTGCTTGTCGACTGGGCTGCGGCGACACGCCAGCGCGTGATTCAGCTGCTGCCGGTCAACGACACCACGATGAGCGGCACGTGGGAGGACTCCTATCCCTACAACGCCAACTCCATCTATGCGCTCCATCCCCAGTTCCTCCGCCTGACGGCGGCGGGCGTTGCCGAGGATGACGAATACCGCCGTCTGCGCGACGAGCTGAACGCGCTCGGGGAGGTCGACTACGAGCGGGTCAACCGCACCAAGGAGCGGCTGCTGCGTGCGGCCTTCGCCCGCTGCGGAGCGCGCACGGCGTCCCGGGCCGACTACAAGGCCTTCGTCGAGACCAACCGCCACTGGCTGCTGCCCTATGCCGCCTACCGCTGCCTGCGCGACGAGTACGGCTCGGCCGACTTCGCGCAGTGGGGACCCTATGCCCGCTACGAGCGGCGCAAGGTCGAGGCCTACTGCATGGCCCACGGCCGCGAGGTGGGCTTCCACTGCTGGGTGCAGTACCATCTCCACCTCCAGCTCTCGGAGGTGAGCCGCTATGCCCACAGCCGCGGCATCGTCCTCAAGGGCGACCTGCCCATCGGCATCGGCCGCACGAGTGCCGACGCGTGGCAGTCGCCGCGTCTGTTCCACCTCGATTTGCAGGCCGGAGCGCCGCCCGACGCCTTCTCGGCAGTGGGGCAGAACTGGGGCTTCCCGACCTACGACTGGGAGCGCATGGCGCGCGACCACTTCGCCTGGTGGCGCTCGCGGCTGCACAAGATGTCCGAATACTTCGACGCCTACCGCATCGACCATATCCTCGGCTTCTTCCGCATCTGGGAGATTCCCGCCGGGGCGCTCCACGGCCTCGTGGGCCACTTCAATCCGGCGATGCCCTATGAGGCCGGGGAGCTGCGCCGCATGGGGTTTGACCTCTCGGATGGCCGGTATACGACTCCACCGCTCGACGAGCAGACGCTCGTGGCGATTTTCGGCGACCTGGCCGACGAGGTGCGGCGCGACTGCATCCGCGGCGGCCGGCTCGTCGCCTCGTGCTCGACGCAGCGCGGCGCGGCGGCCCGCTATCCGGGCGACGGGGAGCACGACCGTCGCATGCGCGAGGGGTTGTTGACGCTGCTCGACGACGTGCTCTTCGTCGAGGACCCCTACCGCAGGGGGCATTACCACCCGCGTATTGCGGGCGGCTCGACCCACTCGTACCGGCGGCTGCCCGCCTGGCTGCAGGAGGCCTTCGCGCGGCTGCACGACGACTTCTTCTACCGCCGTCACGACCTCTTCTGGCGCGATTCGGCACTGCGCAAGCTGCCCGTGCTGCTCACGGCCACCGACATGCTCGCCTGCGGTGAGGACCTCGGCATGATACCCGACTGCGTGCCCGAGACGATGCGCATGCTGCAGATTCTCTCGCTCGAAATCCAGCGCATGCCCAAGACGGCGGGTGCGAGCTTCGCCTCGACGGCCGATTATCCCTACCTGTGCGTCTGCTCGACCTCGACCCACGACATGACGCCGCTGCGCGCCTGGTGGCGCGAGGAGCGCACCGTGACGGAGCGCTTCTACCGCGAGGTGCTTCACGGCGAGGGACCTGTTCCCGAAGAGTGCGAGCCGTGGCTCTGCCGGCGCATCGTCGGGATGCACCTCTCGTCGCCCGCCATGTTCGCCATCCTGCCGCTGCAGGACTGGCTTGCGATGGATGAGGGGCTGCGCGCGGCCGACCCCGAAAAGGAGCGCATCAACGTCCCGGCCATTCCCCGCTACTACTGGCGCTACCGCATGCACCTGACGCTCGAGCAGCTGCTCGAAGCCGAGGATTTCAACACGACGCTCTGCGACATGATTGCCGTCAGCGGCCGGAATTGACGCCGCCCTCCGGCATTCGAATCGGACAGCACCCTCCGTCCCGACAACGGGACGGAGGGTGCTGCCGTTGTGCGCCGGGCGACAATCCGTAAAACGGGTAGGGTATCCCGTAATCGGGATAGGCGGTTGCGGGCGGCTGCCGCTTAATTTTGCATCGTGGAGGAGGGTGCCGACACGCGGGGCCTTCCCCGGGCTGCCGATGCTGTGCCGACGAAAAGACGCCGGCCGGTTTCCGGTGAATTTCCGGACCCCGGCGTGCAGCCGAACCGTTCATTTGAACTATCTTTGTATCATGGGCAAAGGCGCTGCGCGCCTCGCTCCGAAAACTTGAATCATGAAGAACCTTTCGAATCGGATTCTGACGCTGCTCCTTGCCGCGGGATGCAGCCTCGCGGCTCAGGCCCGCGAGGCGGACCATGCGCTGCCGGATGCCACGCCCGCTCAGGATTCGCTCCGCCCGGCGCGGAGCTATGCAATCGGTGAGGTGGTGGTGACCGGTGCCCGCACGGTGACCGAGCCGCGCCACCTCTCGCAGAGTGTCTCCATCATTGGCCGGCCGACGATTGAACGCGCACAGCAGCCCTCGCTGCTCTCCGTGCTGAGCGAGCAGGTGCCGGGTCTTTTCGTCACTTCGCGCGGTGTGATGGGCTACGGCGTCTCGAACGGCGCGGCGGGCAACATCTCGCTGCGCGGACTGAGCGGCAGCTCGGGGCGGATGATGGTGCTCATCGACGGCCATCCGCAGTATGCCGGCATCTTCGGACACCCCGTCTCCGACGCCTGCCAGTCGTTCCTGGCCGAGCGGGTCGAGGTGCTGCGCGGACCCGCTTCGGTGCTCTACGGCTCGAACGCCATGGGCGGCGTGGTCAACATCGTCACCCGCCATCTGGCCGAAGACGGCGAGGAGACCCGCCTCAGGGCTGGTTACGGCTCCTACAATACGTTGGAGAGCGAGTTGACGAACCTCATCCGCCGCGGGCGTTTCTCGAGTACGCTCTCCGGTTCGTACAACCGTACGGACGGCCACCGCGCCGACATGGGCTTCGAACAGTACGGCGGCAATGTGCGGCTGGGTTACGAGGCGGGCGAACACTGGAGTCTGCGCGGCGACGTGAACGTGACGCACTTCAACGCCTCCTATCCCGGGCCGGTCGGCGCACGGCTGCTCGACGGTGACCAGCGCATCACGCGGGGCGCCGCCTCGCTGGCCGTCGAGAACCGCTACGCGAAGAGCTCCGGAGGGCTGAGCCTCTTCTACAACTGGGGCGACCACCGGATAAACGACGGCTACACCCCGTCGGAGGGCGAGCTGCCGCCCGACGACCGCTTCCTTTCGTACGACGACATGATGGGCGCTTCGCTCTACCAGAGCCTGCAGCTCTTCCGCGGCAGCCGCATCACGCTGGGTGCCGACTGGTTCCGCTACGGCGGCCGCGCCTGGAACGAGTATGTGAGCGGCGAGCAGGCGGGGAGCACCTCTCCGCTGGTGGACATGCACGAGAACGAGGTGGCCGGATATGTCGACGTGCGGCAGGATGTCGGTTCGTGGCTCACGCTCAACGCCGGGCTGCGGGTCGACCACCACTCCCGCTCGGGGACCGAATGGGTGCCCCAGGCGGGTGCCGCCTTCCACCTCGGTGCGGGCATCGAACTGAAGTTCTCGGCCTCGAAGGGATTCCGCTATCCGACGCTGCGCGAGATGCACATGTTCCCGCCCCGGAATCCCGACCTGCGTCCCGAGTCGATGTGGAACTACGAGGTGGCCTTCAGCCACCGGCTGGGGCGGCTGAGCTACGGCGTGAACCTCTTCTACATCGACGGCAAGAACCTCATCCTGACCCTCCCCAACCCCAACGGCAGCGGCATGCTCAACCAGAACTCGGGGCGGATTGAAAATGCGGGCGTCGAGCTGCAGGCCGCCTGGCGCATCGACCGTCACTGGTCGCTCGACGGCAACTACAGCTTCCTGCACATGGAGCAGCCCATCCCGGCCGCTCCGGAGCACAAGCTCTACGTGGGGGCCACCTTCGTGCAGGGGCGCTGGAGCGTGACGACGGGCGTGCAGTACATCGCCGGGCTCTACACGCAGACCGACCCCGTGCGGACCGAGGAGTTCGTGCTGTGGAACCTCCGGGCCTCGTTCCGCGCCACGCGCTGGCTCTCGCTCTGGGCCCGCGGCGAGAACCTGCTGGCGCAGCGCTACGAAATCAATGCCGGCTATCCCATGCCCCGGGCCACGGCGATGGGCGGCATCGAACTCAAATTCTGAAGCAAAGCAAATACCTTCAAATACCCGAAACAATGAAAACGAACATTATGGCGGTCCTGCTGGCGACGCTGCTCGCCGCGACCGGCTGCGCCAATGCGCAGAAGCAACGCAAGGCTTCGGCCGCTTCGGAGCCCGAGGCAACCGAGGCGACGCTTCCGAAGGTCTATTTCTTCAAGGAGATTTCGTCCGACAATCTGGTCCGAATCTACGAGGCGCTCGGCCGTGAAGCCCGGGGCAAGGTGGCCGTCAAACTCTCGACCGGCGAACCGGGCGGCCACAACTTCCTGCAGCCGTCGCTTATCAAGGCGCTGGTGCAGAAGGTCGACGGTACGATTGTCGAGTGCAATACGGCCTACGGCGGCGGCCGGGCCGATACGGAGAGCCATCTGAAGGCGGCGGCCGACCACGGGTTCACGGCCATCGCACCGGTCGACATCATGGATGCCGAGGGTGAGGCGGAGCTTCCGGTCAAGGGCGGCAAGCATCTGACGTTCGACATCGTGGGCAAGGATTTCCTCGACTACGACTTCACCATCATCCTCTCGCACTTCAAGGGGCACGCCATGGGCGGCTTCGGCGGCGCCATCAAGAACATGTCCATCGGCATCGCCTCGGCCGGCGGCAAGGCGTGGATTCACTCGGCCGGCAAGACGCGCGTACCGGCCGAAGCGTGGAAGAACCTGCCCGCGCAGGACGACTTCCTGGAGTCGATGGCCGAGGCGGCCAAGGCCGTGGCGGACCATTGCGGCGACAACATCCTCTACATCAGCGTGGCCAACAACCTCTCGGTGGACTGCGACTGCGACGCTTCGCCCGAGGACCCGCGCATGGGCGACATCGGCATCCTCGCCTCGCTCGACCCCGTGGCGCTCGACCGCGCCTGCACCGATTTGGTCCGCTCGTCGGAGGACCACGGCAAGATTCACCTCATCGAGCGCATCGATTCGCGCCACGGCATGCATACGCTCGACCACGCCGAGGCGCTCGGCATGGGCAGCCAGAAGTACGAACTGGTCAAGCTCGACTGACGCATGCATCGCGGCCATACGGCTCAACGGCCCGTTCCGGAGTATCCGGGGCGGGCCGTTTGCGTTGTGCCGTTTCCGGCCTCCTCGGTAGCTCTGCCGCGGGAAGCAGGAAGCAGGAAGCAGGAAGCAGGAAGCGGGAAGCAGGAAGCAGGGTGCAGGGTGCAGGATGCAGGGTGCAGGATGCATGGTGCATGGTGCTGGGTGCGGCTGGGTGCGGGGTATCCCGCTCAGACAATCATCTGGTTGATTTTGCGGTATTCGCGGGGCGTCTGGTGGTAGATGTGCCGGAATATCTTGTAGAAGTGGCCCAGATTGCGGAATCCGCAGTTGCTGCAGATGGTTTTGATGGGCATGGCGGTGATGGAGAGCTGCGTGACGGCGTAGCGCATCCGGAATTCGTTCACCAGCTCGGTCAGCGTCTTGTAGAAGTGCATCCGGACCACCCGGTTCACATGGTCCACGTTGCGGTCGCACAGTTCGACGAACCCCTCGACGCCCCGCGCGAACTGCTCGGGGCAGTTGTATTTCTGGATGGCGTTGTAGAGCCAGACGGGGATTTCGGGGTTGTTCTCGAACTCCTGGTTGGCGGTAATCTGTCGGAAGATGAAGAGCAGCAGGCTGTCCAGCTGCAGGCGCGAGCGGCGGTACTTCATCGCCTCCTCGGCCCGCGACGAGAGACGCTTGACCAAATCCTGCGACAGGCGGATATGGAACGGCAGCAGGCTCGTGGTCCAGAAGTAGAGGTTGCTGTTCTCGAAATAGCGGCTCCGCAGGAAGTCGAGCGTCTCGAGCGGGAAGGCGATGTTGACCAGCGTGATGCCGGGCTCGGTGGCCGAGAAGGTGTGTCGGTCGTCGGGGCGTATCATCACCAGGTCGCCGGCCGAGAGCTTGACCTGCTTCCCGTTGATGTGGTGGATGCCCGTACCTTTTTCTATCCAGAGCATCTCGACATAGTCGTGCGTGTGGAGCGACAGGTCCTGGCTCGAGGTGATGTTCACCCGGGCGATGTGGAAGGCCTCGTTCGCATTGAGGAAGTAGGAGAGTTTGAAGCGCGAATCCCTCATCCGTCGTGTCGTTTTTCACAAAGGTAATACATCGTGACGACATAATCAACGCCCGCTCCGCTTTTCGCTCAGGTCCCTTCGGGGGAGCGCTGCCAAGCTCGTTTTGGGGGCTTCCGAACCCCCGATTTGCCGGTGTGCGAGGCCTTTTTGGCGGATGCCGGCTTTGGCGAACTGCCCGTCCGGGGCTTCGGCTGTCGGCGGACGAAAAAGGTAAAATGTCGGAATAGCGTAAAAAAGGTGCGCAATGCAGGAAATATTCTCCGGCGGGCGTGTGTTCCGTTGGGGTACCTTTGCAATAGCATAAAAGGTTCGAGCAATGAAAGGAACAATCACCACGATTCAGCGCATGTCGATTCACGACGGCCCGGGCATCCGGTCCACCCTGTTCATGAAGGGGTGCAACCTCCGGTGCGCATGGTGCCACAACCCCGAAACGTGGAGTCCCCATCCGCAGCTGCAGTACATCGCCGCCAAGTGCATTTATTGTGGAAGCTGCATCGGGGCGTGCGACCGGCGTGCGCTTCGTCCCGCCGCCGACGGACGGGTCGTCATCGACCGCCGCATCTGCACGCTCTGCGGCCGGTGCGTCGAGGCCTGCGTTTCGGGCGCGATGACGCGTGTCGGCCGTCGGATTGAGTCCGGCGAGGCGCTCCGCGAGCTGCTGCTCGACCGCACCTTCTTCCGGACCTCGGGCGGCGGCGTGACCCTCTCGGGCGGAGAGCCGCTGCTGCAGGCCGACTTCGCGGAGGAGGTGCTGAGGGGCTGTCTCGACGAGGGGGTCCATACGGCCGTCGAATCGAACCTGACCGAACCCTGGCCGGTGGTCGAGCGGTTCCTGCCGCTGGTACGCCTCTGGATGTGCGATTTGAAAATCGCCGACTCGGAGATGCACCGCCGCTGGACCGGGCAGGGCAACGAGCGCATCATCGACAACCTCCGCCGGCTGGCCGCCACCGGGAGCCCGGTCATCGTCCGCACGCCGGTCGTCCCGGGTGTGAACGATACGGAGCAGGCCGTCGAGGAGCTCTGCCGCATCGTTGCCGGGCTCGGGGGAGAGGTCGCCTACGAGCTGCTGGGATTCCATACGCTCGGCTTCGGCAAATTCGACAACCTGGGCATGGAGAACCCCATGTCGGGTGCGGCCGCGCTCGCCCGCGAGCGCTTCGAGCGTTTGAAGCAAATCCCGGAGCGATTCGGAATACGACGAAAACTTTGAAACCGCCAATCTACATATGAAAGACTACGCAGCGAGAATCGCACGCCTCAGGGCGCGCAAACTGGAACAGACCCAGGAAAAAATCCGGGTCGAGGGGACCCTCGACGAGGACGACTACGGGCGCATCGTCCCGCCCGAGGGGCTGTGGAACATCCGTCCGAACCATCCCGACGGGTCGTTCTACGGCTATGACGCCTGGACCGACAACTTCTGCAGCCTGATGGCCGTCCATCCGGTCTACATCGACCCCGACGACGCCTTTGCCGGGCGCTGGATGTACTTCATGTCGAAGATGCGTCCCAACAAGTGGAATCCCGACTATCCGTACGACCATCTGAAGGGCGACATCGAGAAGTACGACATCATCTGCGGCATCGGCGACGACGCCCACTTCGCCCCCGACTACGAACTTGGCCTGCAGCTGGGCTGGGGCGGACTCATCAAGCGCATCCAGCATTGGCGCAAGGTCAACACCTCGCCCGAGCAGCAGCACTTCTACGAACTCCATCTGCGGGCCATCCGCGCCGTACAGGGGTGGATTCAGCGCCATGTCGAGGAGGCACGGCGCCGTGCGGCCGAATGCGACGACCCCGAGCTCCGGAGCCGGTTCGAAGAGCTGGCCGACGTCAACGAACGAATCGTCTCGGTGGCTCCGTCGACGCTGCGCGAAGCGTGCCAGTGGATTGTCTGGTACCACCTGGCATCGCGCACCTACAACCGCGACGGTGCCGGCGGCCAAATCGACTCGCTGCTGCGCCCCTACTACGAACGCGACCTGCAGGCCGGCCTCATCGACGACGAGACGGCCGTCTACTACCTGGCCTGCCTGCTCATCAACGACCCGGTCTACTGGCAGCTGGGCGGTCCCGACAAGACGGGCCGCGACCAGACTTCGCACATCTCGTTCCTCATCCTCGAGGCGGCCGACCGCATCAACACCTCGCTCAACCTCACGGTCCGTGTCCACGAGGGGCTCGACCCGGAGCTGTTCCGCAAGTCGGTGGAGTATCTGGTCAAGAACCGTAACGGATGGCCCCGCTTCTCGGGCGACAAGGCTCTGGTCGAGGGCTTCATGCGCAACGGCTTCAGCGCCGAGCTGGCGCGCTGCCGCATCGCGGTGGGGTGCAACTGGATGTCGCTGCCGGGACTGGAGTACACGATGAACGACCTGGTGAAGGTCAACATGGCTCGGGTGTTCGAAATCGCCTATTACGAGACCGTCGCAGCCGGCGAGGCCTCGACCGGTCGTCTCTGGGAGTCGTTCGCGCGGCATCTCTCCGTGGCCGTCCACACGGCGGCCGAGGGTATCCGCCACCATCTGAAGTATCAGAAGTACAACGAGCCCGAACTGCTGCTCAACCTGCTGAGCCACGGCCCGCTCGAAAAGGGCGCCGATGCCTCGGACGGCGGCGCGCAGTACTACAACCTGGCCATTGACGGCGCCGGACTGGCCATCGTCGCCGATTCGTTTGCGGCCCTCGAGCAGCGCATCGAACGCGAGGGCAGGCTCTCGTGGGAGCAGGTGACCGGGGCGCTCCGGAGCGACTTTGCCGGCATGGAGGGCGAGAAAATCCGCCGGCTGCTGCGCGGCAGCGAGCGCTACGGGACGGAGGGCTCGGCCGGAGAGCGCTGGGCGCTGCGCATACGCGACGAATATGTGGCGCTCGTGCGCCGCGAGTCCGAACCGGAGCTCCGCCGCTGCTTCATCCCGGGCTTCTTCTCGTGGGCCAATACGGTCGGCTTCGGCCAGCATGTTGGCGCCACGCCCGACGGCCGCCACGCCGGGACCCCCATCTCGCACGGAGCCAATCCGTCGCCGGGCTTTGCCGCCGACGGGGCCTCGCTCTCGCTGGCTGCCGCCATCGCCCGCATCCAGCCCGGTTATGGCAACACGGCCCCGATGCAGTGGGAACTCGACCCGTCGTTCGCCCACGAGGAGAACGTGGCGCTGATTGAGTCGATTATCAAGGCCCATTTCGAGATGGGCGGTACGCTCATCAACGTGAACATCATGGACCGCCAGAAGGTGCTGGAGGCCCACAAGGACCCCTCGAAGTATCCCGACCTGGTGGTGCGCGTGACGGGCTTCACGGCCTACTTTGCGATGCTTTCGCCCGAATTCCGGCAACTGGTCGTTGACCGCATCCTCGAAAGCTGACCCCTTTGTCCAACCTCCGAAATACCAAAGAACATGAACCTCATCGACCTTTACAATCCGCTCGGGGCGGGCTACAATCCCTTCCTCATCGGGCCCTCGTGGCAGACCGCCGTATTGAACTATGCCCCCGAGGAGTCGCTCGAGCGCATCGAGAAACTCGATGTGCACCATCTCACCGACGAACTCTTCGTGCTGCTCGAAGGCCAGGCTGTCCTGATTGCGGCCCGCATCGATGCCGATGGTGTCGTGGACTACGACCTGCGGAACATGCAGCCCGGAACGGCCTACAACATCCGCTGCGGCGTATGGCACAAAATCGCCATGATGCCGGGGAGCCGGGTGCTGATTGTCGAGAATGCCAACACCCACCTGGGCGACTTCGAGTTCTACGACCTGACCCCCTCCGAGCGCGAGGAGCTTTGCCGCCGCGTCATCGCATGTCGAACCCAATCGGACCGTTGACGCCATGGATGCCAACTCGTTGACCGGTCTGCTGCTCATTCTGCTGGCCGGAACCTGCTCGGGAGTCTTCTCCGTCCCCTTCAAGTTCAATCGGGGATGGGTGTGGGAGAACAACTGGTTCGTCTGGAGCTTCGCCGCACTGCTCGTCATGCCCTGGGCCGTCGCCTGGCTCACGGTCCCCGGCCTGGGGGCGCTCTACGGGGGCAACCCCGGCGGCACGGCGCTGGTTGCGCTCTTCGGACTGCTGTGGGGCGTCGGCGCCATCCTCTTCGGCAAGGGAATCGACGCGCTGGGCATCTCGCTCAGCCTGCCCATCATGCAGGGGCTCATCAATACGGTCGGCACGCTGACCCCCGTCCTGCTGCGCGACCCCGCCGAACTGCTTGCCCCCTCGGGGCTCCGGATGCTGGCGGGCATCGCCGTGCTGCTGGCCGGAATCGTCCTCTTTGCCGTCGCCGGAAGCCGCAAGGCTCAGCTTCAGGAGTCGGCACAACGGCAGTCGGCCGGAGGGAGGCGCTTCCGTACGGGTCTGCTCATCTGCCTGCTGGCCGGTATCTTCGGGCCGATGATTAACTTTGCCTTCGTCTACGGCGCACCGCTCCAGCAGCGTGCCGTCGAGCTGGGCGCCGACCCGGTCTACGCGGGCAACGCCGTGTGGAGCATCGCGCTGACGGCCGGATTCCTGGTCAATGCGGCCGAATGCCTCCGCCTCTTCCGCCGCAACGGCTCGTGGCGCAACTACGGCCAACGTCGCGCGGGCGGGCTGGCATGGGCGGCCGTCGCGGGTATCGTCTGGTACCTGAGCATCATGCTCTACGGCATGGGCGGCAGCCAGATGGGCGAGGCGGGCGCTACGGTCGGCTGGGCCGTCATGCAGTCCGTGGCCATCATCGCCGGCAACGTCGCCGGAATATGCGCGGGCGAGTGGCGCGGCACGACGCGTCATGCCCGCACGCCGATGGTTGCCGGCCTGGCGTGTCTCATCGCCGGAATCGTCATCCTCTCGGGTGCCATGTAATACGGAAATTCAGAACAAAACACTTAAAACTACTACCATGAAGAACATTGACCGAACGAATCCCGGCCTGTCCGGCCGTATCCGGACCGCGGCGTTCTTCCTGCTCTGTCTCGCAGGAGTGTTGTGCGCCTCCCATTTGCGGGCCGAAACTCCCCGTCCGGGTGTGAAAGGCATTGTCACCACCACCGACGGAACGCCGCTGGCCGGTGTCACCGTCATCGTCGGGGAGGGCCCCGCCGGAACGACGACCGACGTCGACGGCCGCTTCGAACTCCCGGGTGTCACGCCCGGCGAGCAGCTCACCTTCTCGTTCGTCGGCATGCAGAGCCGGACGGCCGCCGCGTCGGCCGAGCCGATGCACGTCAAGCTGCTGGAAGACGCCATTGCCGTCAAGGAGGTGGTCGCCATCGGTTACAGCACCATCCGCAAGGAGGAGCTGACCAGCTCGGTGACCCGTGTCGACGCCTCGGACTTCAACGGCGGCGTCACCACCAGTCCCATCAACCTCATCAGCGGCAAGGTCCCGGGTCTGACCATCCGCAACACGGCGGGTACCGACCCCAATGCCGCCCCCGAGCTCCAGCTGCGCGGCGTCGGGTCCATCCGCGCGGGCAGCACGCCGCTCATCATCATCGACGGCGTCTACAGCTCGATGAACGACCTGCAGGCGCTCAACGCCCAGGACATCGCCTCGTTCAACGTTCTGAAGGATGCCTCCTCGGCGGCCATCTACGGTACGCGGGGCAGCAACGGCGTCATCATCATCGAGACCAAGAGCGCCGAAGTGGGCCGTGCGAACATCGAATACAAGAGCTACTACTACACCGAGCATGTCGCCCGCAAACTCGACATGATGTCGGCCGACCAGTATCTCGACTATCTCGAGCGTCACGGCCAGTCGACGGCCAACAACGACTACGGCTTCTCGACCGACTGGACCGATGAACTGCTGCGGAGCAATTTCAGCTACTATCAGGGCGTCTCGTTCTCGACCAGCGGCAAGAACTCGTCGCTGCGCGCATCGGTCAGCTACCGCGATTCGGAGGGTATGGTGCTCCGCACGGGCAACGAGCAGCTCACCGGCCGCATCAACTTCCGTCAGGATTTCTTCAACCGCATACTGACCATCGAGGGTACGGCCAGCGGCGCCGACACCAAGATGCAGTATACCGACTACGGCGCCTTCATGCAGGCGATGGTCTACCATCCGACCGCTCCGGTCTACAAGGCCGACGGGTCGTTCTTCGAGTACGACGGCGTGGGCCCCTACAACCCCGTGGCCATGCTTTCGCAGGTGGACAACCGCGGCGAGCGATTCAACTATACGGGCAACATCTCGGCCACGCTGCGTCCGGTCGACGGGCTTAAAATCGTCGCCTCGGCCTCGACCAACAACGAGAACTACGAATCGAGCAAGTATGTCAGCCGCGATTCGCGCTACAGCGAGCTGGGCAACTACGACGGTTCGGCGGAAATCAACGACTACTTCTACAAGACCAACACCTTCGAGGCCTACGCCGATTACAGCTGGACGAACAACCTCCACAGCGTGGGCGTCATGGCCGGTTACTCCTACAGCCAGACCAAGCGTACGTGGTCCAATGCCATGAACGCCGGCTTCCTGACCGACGCGCTGGGCCCGAACAACATCGGCAACGGCACCTGGCTCGAGGACGGCCGCGCCTCGATGGGCCGCGGCGAGGACGAATCGAAGCTCATCGCCTTCTTCGGCCGCGTCAACTACTCCTACAAGGGACGCTATCTCTTCAACGCCAGCCTGCGCCGCGAGGGTTCGACCCGCTTCGGCGAGAACAACAAGTGGGGATGGTTCCCCGCCGTGTCGGCCGCATGGCGCATCTCGGAGGAGCCCTTCATGCAGGGCGTGAAGGCTGTCGACAACCTCAAGCTGCGCTTCGGATTCGGTATCACGGGTAACCAGGACATCCCGCTCTACTCCTCCATCTCGAAGTACAACGACCTGGGCTACGCCTACATCAACGGCAGCTGGCAGAAGGTCTACGGCCCGACGACCAACCCCAATCCCGACCTGCGCTGGGAGAAGAACACCGAGTATAACGTCGGTTTCGATATCGGTCTGTGGGACAGCCGTCTGACGGCATCGGTCGACTACTACTACCGCAAGACCACCGACCTGCTGGACTGGTATGACGCCCAGGTTCCGTCGAGCATCTACGACACCATCTTCACCAACGTGGGCACGCTGACCAACCAGGGTGTCGAGGTGGCGCTCGGGTGGGATGCAATCCGCCGCGACAATCTCTCGTGGCACCTCGACGGCAGCTTCTCCTACAACGTCAACGAGCTGGTATCGCTCTCGAACGACACCTACAAGGCCAACCACATCCCCTACAACACGCTCAGCTCGCCGGCCAACGGACAGACCACCTACATCTTCGAGGCGGGATATCCCATCGGAACCTTCTACGGTCTCAAGTACAAGGGATTCAACTCGGCCGGCAAGTGGGTCTTCGAGGACTACAACGACGACGGAGCCTACACCGAGGACGACTACACCTATCTGGGCTGCGGTCTGCCCAAGTGGAACTTCAGCCTGTCGAGCACGTTTGCGTGGAAGAACCTCGACTTCTCGTTCCTCTTCCGGGGCGCCGCCGACTTCATGGTGCTCAACACCAAGCGCGTCTATTACGAGAACTCGGTGTCGCTGCCCTTCAACCTGCTCGAGTCGGCCATCGACTCGCCGCTCAACGACTCGGCCGTATTCTCGGACTACTACCTCGAGAAGGGCAACTACCTCAAGCTGGACAACATCACGCTGGGCTACACGTTCCACTTCCCGAAGCTCTCGTGGCTGGAGCACATCCGCATCTACGCCACGGCGACCAACGTCTGGACCCTTACCGGGTATACGGGCGTCGACCCCGAGGTGGGAACCGGCCTTACGCCCGGATTCGACGATGCGGGTTACTATCCCCGCGCCACGACCTATCTTTTCGGTGTGAACATCAAATTCTGACACAATTATGAGAAAGCTGATATGTCTGTTGTCGCTCGCCGCCTCCGTCGGTTGCACGGACCTGACCGAGCACATGTACAACGACCTGAACAAGGATAATTTCTATACCACGGCCGCCGAATACGAGGCCGCCTTCATGAACCAGTACCAGTTCCTCCGCGCCATGTCGTGCTGGAACGTCTACTACCTCCAGGAGCTGACCACCGACGAGGCCTGTCTGCCGCAGAAGGGGCGCGACGGCTACGACGGCGGCATCTACCAGCGCCTGCACTGGCATACGTGGACGACGCGCGAGACCATCATCGAGGGCGCATGGCTCGAACTCTACAAGGCCGTCGGTTTCTGCAACCAGATTATCGCCGACATGCGTGCGGCCGACAACGCCATCCTGCCGTCCGATACGCAGCAGCTCTACATCGCCGAGACCCGCGCCCTGCGTGCCTATTTCTACTGGATGCTCTGCGACATGTTCGGCAACGTGCCCATCACCGAAAGCCTGACGGAGGAGAATCCCTCGACGCGCAGCCGCAAGGAGGTGTTCGAATTCGTCGAGCGCGAACTGGGCGAGGTGAAGGAGCAGCTGCTCAGCCGCTCGGATGCCGGCAGCTACGGCCGCTTCACCCAGGAGGCAGCCTTGGTGCTGCTCTCGCGCCTCTACCTCAATGCCGAGGTCTATACCGGAACATCGCGGCTCGACGACTGCGTCACCGTGTCGCGGACGCTCCTCGGCCGGGGCTTCTCGCTCGATGCCACGTGGGATGCGCCCTTCGTCTGGGAGAACGAGTCGAGCCGCGAGAACATCTTCGTCATCCCCAACGACGAGGTGACGGCCTCCGAGATGAGTCCGCTCTTCTACCGCAACATCCACTGGTCGCAGGGTACGCAGTGGGACTGGCAGAATCCCAACGGAGGCTGGAACGCCATCTGCACCGAGCGCAGCTTCATCGAGACCTACGACACCATCAACGACCGCCGCTGCAAGTACGACCCCCGCAACGGCTACAACGGCCAGTTTATGTGGGGCCCGCAGTACGACCAGAGCGGCAACCCGATTCTGGGTACCAACGAATTCGCCGGCCAGCAGCTCAACCTGACGCTCGACCTGCCCGACATGGTCAACAACAAGGAGAACGCCGGTGCGCGCAACGTGAAGTACAAGGTCAAGAACGGCGCGAAGGGGTTGGGCAACGACTACGTGATTTTCCGTCTGGCCGAGGTCTACTTCAACCTGGCCGAGGCCACGCTCCGGCTGTCAGGTACGCCCGATACCGAGGCGCTCGAAGGCATCAATGCCATCCGTACGCGTGCCGGGGTGCCGACCTATACCGCTTCGACGCTCACGCTCGACGAGCTCTACGACGAAAAGGGCCGCGAGATGTGCTACGAGACGCTCCGCCGTACGGACATGGTTCGTTTCGGCCGCTTCATCGAGCCGATGTGGGACAAGGCCTATACGGACAACCCGCGCGTGAACATCTTCCCGATTCCCTATTCGGCCCTCTCGATGAACCCCAACCTGAAGCAGCACCCCGAATATGAAGGCATGTAAAACCAACCCGAATACCGTCATGAAATTCCGAATCTGTCTCTTCGCATTGCTCGGTCTGCTCTGGACCGCAGGATGCTCCGACGAAAAGGCCGCCACGCTCGACTATGCGGCCATCGACGCACTCATCGAGGAGTGCACGCAACTTCACGACTCGGCCGAAGAGGGCGAGGGTCTGGGCGAGTTCGTCAAGGGCTCGAAGGCCATCTTCCGTTCGAGCATCGACGAGGCGCTCTACGTGCGCAACAATACCGACCGCCAGTCGGCGCTCGACAACTACTGCACCAAGCTCACCACCGCCCGCGACGTGTTCCTGTCGAGCAAGGTGGCTCCCGCCTGCCCGCTCTTCGACGGCACGGGCCATATCGACTGCGGAATGGCCGCACAGTTCCTCTCGGCCAACATGACCATCGAGGCGTGGGTCTACATCAACGAGTCGACCGGCGGTGCGATTATCGGTGCCGAGGGTGCCGACAAGAACGGCGGCCTGGGCGGTCTGCTCATCCGTCTGGCCGAGGGTGTCGAGAATGCCATCGACTTCTGCATGGTCAACAACACCTGGTCGAGCTGCTTCTCGCCCGCGAATTCGGCGCCGCACAAGCAGTGGATTCACATCGCCGCGACGTTCGACTCGGAGAATGTGCTGCTCTATCTCAACGGCGAGCTGGAGGGCTCCATCAAAATCGCGCCCTATACGCCCGATTCCAACGGCAAGTTCATCATCGGCGACCTGGCGCTCTACAGCGGCCGTCAGTTCCGCGGCAAAATCTACGACGTCCGCATCTGGAACACGACGCGGAGCGCCGAGGAGATTGCCGCCAACTTCCGCCGGCTGCTCACGGGCGACGAGGAGGGGCTGGTGGCCAACTGGCCCCTGACGGTCAAGAGCGGCAACAGCATCACCGACCTCACGGGCCGTTATCCGGCCACGCTGGTGAACATCCAGTGGGCCGACCTCGACAATCTTTAATTCCCCTAAACGAAACGCAACATGAAAAAAACGCTTATCAGGCTTGCCCATCTGCTGCCGATGTTCTGCTTCGTGCTTTCGGCCGCGGGATGCAATGCCGTCATGCCCGACCGCTTCATCGACGATGACCCCGAGGAGGAGTTCGGCGACAACGACTACATGGAGTGGTCGCGCGAGACGCTCGCGGCCATCAACCGCGACCTGCGCATCGAGGGCACCGACTCCTATTACGAGAACCAGAACCGCAACCAGGTCTCCTTCATCTGGGGCAACATCTTCCTGCTCTACACCTATGCCGAGGGTGCCGGGCTCCGCGCCGACGAGTGGGAGGGCGAGCTCTCGAAGTGCTTCCTCAATCTGGAGAACCACTGGTCGCCCGACTACCGGGGAATCGGCGGCTACTGCACGGCGCCCCTCTCGTCGGGTGCACCCGACCGCTACTACGACGAGAACGGGTGGATGGCCATCGGCCTGGCCCGCGCCTACGAACTGACGGGACGCGAGGCCTACCTTGCCAAGGCGCGCGAGGCGCTCGGCTTCACCCTCTCGGGCGAGGACGACGTGCTCGGCGGCGGCATCTACTTCCAGGAGACCTTCACGCAGTACGAGCCCCAGAAGAACACCATCTGTTCGGCCGTTGCGATTCTCGCCTCGATGCAGCTCTACGAACTGACGGGCGAGGAGTCCTGGCTCGAACATGCCCGCCGTATCGAAAAGTGGACCTCGGAGAACCTGCTCGACGCGGCCGACAACCTGCTGTGGGATGCCAAGATGGTCGACGACGGCGAGGTGAACACCCGCAAGTGGTCCTACAACGCCGGCTTCATGGTGCGCGGCTGGCTGCGCCTCTACAAGGCCACCGGCGAGGAGCGCTACCTCACCCAGGCCCGGAACACGCTCGCCGCGGCCGAGAAGCAGTGGTACAACTCGCTCAACGGGGCGCTCAACGACCCGGGCTATTTCGCCTTCGCGCTTGTCGATGCGTGGTTCGACCTCTACGACATGAACAGGGACAAGGCTACGCTGATGAAGGCGCTGCGGGCCATCGAGTTCATCCACGAATCGCTCAAGGATGCCAACGGCCGCTATCCCGAGTACTGGAGCGAGCCCCTCTCCGAACCGGTCGCCGAATACGACCTGCGCATGGAGAGCTGCGTGGCCTACCTCTACATGCGTGCCGCCGGATATTTCGAACAGCAATAAAACCTGCCGAGCTCATGAAAAAGTTACTCATTCTTCTGCTTCTTCCGCTGGCGGGATGTGCCGCGTCCGGCCCCGAACGGTATGTCGACCCGCTGGTGGGCACCGAGGTCTGGCAGGGAGGAATCGCCATCGCCGGACATGAGGAGGCGTCGGGCTACACCTTTCCCGCCGTCACCGAACCCTTCGGCATGACCGCATGGACGCCCCACACCCAAGCGTCGAAGGAGCCCGGAACGCTGCACCACCGTGTGCCGTACTGGTACTCGCATGAATATATCACGGGCTTCATCGGAACCCATTACCCGAGCGGGGCCGTTATGTTCGACTACGGAGCCGTCGAGCTGATGCCGGTGAGCGGAACGCTGCGCGTGCGTCCCGAGGAGCGCAGCTCGTCGTTCCGCCACCAGACCGAACGGGCCACGCCCTCGAGCTACGAGGTGACGCTCGACGATTACGGCATCGACGTGCGGATGGCGGCCTCGAAAAGCGCTGCGGCGTTCGAATTCACCTATCCGGAGTGCGACAGCGCCTTTGTCGTGGTCGATGCCATGCCGTCGCTCTTCACCGCCGGGGCGCCGGCCAGCATCACCGTATCGCCCGAGCGCCGCGAAATCAGCGGCAAGAGCGCCCAGACGGCGCGCGCCTATCGCGAAACGGGCTATTTCGTGGTGCGTTTCGACCGCGATTTCGCCGATTACGGCACCTTCAACCAGAATATGGATTACCCCGAGGTCATCGAAAACCGCTACCTGTTCACCGAGCAGGAGGGCAAGATGGTGAACGGCCTGCGCGGCGTCTATACCCACCGCTCCCCGTGGCAGGGCGACATCCGCTCGGAGCGTATCGACCCGGTCATCGACTTCGACTGGGACTGGTACCGTCCGGCGGACGACATCGACGTGAAGGATTATCAGGTGACCTGGAGCGGGCAGCTCCTGGCGCCCGAGTCGGGCGAATATCTGCTGGGGCTGCAGGCCGACGACGGTGCGCGCCTGTGGCTCGACGGCGAGCTGCTCATCGACGACTGGGGTCCCCACGGGTACAGCATGACACCCGTTCAGCGGGCCGTCACGCTCGAAGCCGGACGCATGTACGACCTGCGTGTGGAGTACTACCAGCAGGAGTGGAGCTCGCGCGTCAAGCTGAGCTGGGTGCGCCCCGACGAGCGGGCCCGCCGGCTGCTGCTGCGCGGCAACGACCGTCTGGAGAGCTCGACCAAGTGCGGCGCCTATGTCCGCTTCGAGACCGAAGCCGGGGAGCCGCTCCGCGCCTGGGTCGGCACCTCGTTCATCAGCGAGGAGCAGGCGCGGGCCAACCTCGAGCGCGAAATCGGCCGGAACGGCGTCGACCGGGTGGCCGGCGCGACGTCGGAGCTGTGGAACGAACTGCTCTTGACCATCGAGCTTCCGGGGGCTGACGAGGTTCAGAAATCGGTCTTCTACACGGCGCTCTACCACGCCTTCCTGCTTCCGCGTTCGCTCTCCGAGGATGGCCGCTACCGCAGCCCCTTCGACGGTGAAATCCACCCGGGCGAGAGCTTTACCGACTACTCGCTCTGGGATACCTTCCGGGCGCTCCATCCGCTGCTGACCCTCCTTCGGCCCGAACTCTCGTCGCGTCTGGTGACGGGACTGCTCAACGCCTACGACGAGGGCGGCTGGATGCCCAAATGGCCCAATCCGGGCTATACCAACTGCATGATGGGCACGCACGGCGACGCGGTCATCGCCGACGCCTACGTGAAGGGCGTCCGCGGCTTCGACACGCAGAAGGCGGCCGAGGCGATGCTCAAGAATGCCAACGTCAAGGGCAACCACATCGCCTGGGGGCGGCTCGGCATCGAGGACTACAACCGTCTGGGCTACGTCCCCGTGGACCACTACCGCGAGTCGGTCGCCCGTACGATGGAGTTCGCCTACGACGACTGGTGCCTGGCCCGCTATTTCGAGGCGTTGGGCGATACGCTCCGCAGCCGCGAGTACGATGAACGGAGCCTGCGCTACCGCAACGTTCTCGACCCCGAGACGCGTCTGGTGCGGGCGCGCCGCAGCGACGGAGAGTGGTCGTCGCCGTCGGATTACGACATCAGCGTCTGGAGCGGATTCAACGAGCAGGGTGTGCTCAACTACCGCAAGAACTATACGCTCTTTGCGCCGCACGATATCCCGGGCGTGGTCGACTTCCTGGGCGGAGACCGGGCCGCGGAGGCTTTCCTCGACGACCTGTTCGACAACGGAATCTACTACGTGGGCGACGAATTCTCGATGCACGCTCCCTACATCTACAACTTCTGCGGCATGCCGTGGAAGACGCAGCGCCGCGTCTACGACATCGTCAATACCTACTATCTGCCCTCGCCGAGCGGCCTGCCGGGCAACGACGACTGCGGCCAGCTCAGCGCCTGGTACCTCTTCAGCGCCATGGGCTTCTATCCGATGTGTCCCGGCTCGCCGGAGTACCAGCTGGGTGTGCCCTGTCTGCCCGAGGTCGTGCTCCATCTGCCCAACGGCCGTGATTTCCGCATCGTCTGCGAGAATTTCGGCCCCGGACGCTGCTATGTCCGTCAGGTGACGCTCAACGGCCGGCGCCTCACGCGACCGGTCATCCGCCACGAGGATTTGCTCGCCGGAGGCGAGCTGCGCTTCACGGTGGGGGATACGCCCGCGACCGACTGCTACGAGGAGCGCCTTTGAATCGGGGGCGCGTAAGACGAAAACCGGGAGTCTGCCGAAGCAGGCTCCCGGTTTTCGTGTGTCGGCCGGTCCGTTCCCGTGTGTCGGCCGGCCCGGATGCCGGCCGCATGGGGCTTTCGCGGCGGTTATTCGGGGACGTAGATGATTTCGCCGCTTTCCAGCTCGTAGGCGACGCCGACCTTGCGGCCGCGCCTGCCGTCCTGTCCGTCCTGATTCTCCGACGGGGTGTAGCGGTTGATGGTCTCGCCCTGCTTGGTGATGATTTCCATGTTCTCCTTGCCGGGGTTCTTCACCATCGTGAAGTCTTCGCGGCTGAACATCTCGGTCATGTTGTAGCGGCTTACCAATGCCACCATCAGCGCCACGGCGAAGACCATCGCCACGTCGAACAGGTTGCCGACGACGCTCATCGGGTCGTTCTCCTCGTCGCGTTTCAAGAGGTTGCGTCTCATCGTGCAGAGGTGCTGTTTTCGTTCAACAATCCGTCGATGAACTCCAGACGGGCCAAATCCTGCAGGTACCAGCGCTGCTTGACCTGCTGCGTGATGAAGCCGATGGCGGCGGCAAAGAGCCCCACGACCGTCGTGGCGAAGGCCACCTGCATGTTGTAGGCCATCGAGGCGATGTCGCCCGTCGAAAGCCCCACCAGCGCCGGGCCCATCGGGATGAGCGTACCCATCAGGCCGAGCATGGGGCCCATCTTGCTGAGTGTTTTGGAGATGGCGAGGTCCTTGTCGGCCTCAATCTCGAACTCCGCGAGCAGGCGCTGCCGCTGCGGTGCATTGTCGCGCGCCTCGAGCAGCCGGTTCAGGCAGGTCACCATCGGCGAGGGGTTCCTGCGGGGCAGCCGCTCGGCGAGCGTGGCGACGTTCTGCCGGTCGAGCGTCTCCAGCTCGCGGCCGACGAGCGCGGCCGTGCGCCGGATGGCCAGATACTGGCCGAAGAAGCTGCCGATGAGGAGCAGCGAACGGCCGAAGAAAAAAATCAGCAAGACGATGACCGGAACGAGCAGCCCGGTCGAAATCCAGTAGAGGATGTCCGAAATGTAGTTCATTGTTCTATCTGTTTTTTGAGTTTTTCCGGTTTGTTTTCATGCGGAACAGGGCAGCCCCGCATGCCAGGCCCGCCGCCACGACGGCCGCTACGCCGCCCAGCGCGCCCCAGTCCACCTGGCTCGTTCCGGCTACGGCCGTCCGGCCGTTGACCGTGGCGATGATGCCCAGCACGGCAAGCAGCGCATTCGACAGGAAGAGCACCTCGAGCCGAATCTCCTTCTCGGGCAACAGCCGTTTGAGGAGCATCCGCCCGAGGGGAATCGCCGCGAGCACGATGGCGGCAAGCCCCCATGCGACCAGCGGGAACGAGACACCGGGCAGGGCGAAGATGGCGGCCACCAGCGCGCTGAATAGCACCGGGAAGACGAGCAAGCCGGGAAACCACCTCAGGATGCGGTAGCACCATACGGTGCGCTGGGGAAGGCTCCCCGACGAAAGGATGCGGGCCGCCGTGATGCAGAAGGCTATCTGCAGCGCCACCTCCACCGTGAGGAGCACCGCGAGGTCGAGCATCAGCGCAGGGTCGGCCAGCCAGCCCGAAATACGGTGCTTCGACTGCTCGATGGCGTAGGGCCACATCAACCCGACAAACAGTGCGCACACCACGGCCGAGGCGGCCACGTAGCCCGCCTTGCGCCATGTCTGCTTCAACAGGTAGTTGAAGCAGACCACAATCATCATGACCAGTACGACGCTCTCCATCAGGCCTCCATCTTTTTGCGCCGGCGGCGCACCATCCACATCAGAAGCACCACCGCGCCGATGACCACCGCGGCGACCGCGGTGTTGCTGACAAGGGCGGTCGTACGGGCGGAGGGCGAAAGCTCGTCGCGGCGGAGCACCGTGGCCTCCTGCCCGTCGGCCGACGCCTCGCGGACCCGGCGAATCTGCGCCTCGTAGCTTCGTGCCTGCTCGGGCGTGCTCTTCGAGGTGATGAATGCGCGCAGGAGGGCGTTGTCGCAGACGAACTCCGAACAGGAGGGGCCATGTTGGCTGACCAGCTCCGTGTGGAGTGCGGCGAGGTTGGCCAGCTGCTGCTCCGTGGCCCGCCACATCCCCTTGCGGGCCGTCTCGAGTATCACGGCCGAGATTTCCTCCAGTGCGGCGGGGTTCTGCCGCTCGAAGTAGTCGTGCAGCCCCAGTCCGAACTTGTCCTCGACGTAAACAGCATAGACCTCGTCCCAGAGCTCGTTGTCCACCATGTCGGGCTTCATCACGTTCCACCCGTAGGTGTTCTGGATTGTGTGGGCGAACTCCGCCGCGGAGCTTGCGCCGCCCTTCATCTTCTCGCCGAGGTAGGCCGGATTGAAGATGGTGGTGCGGCTCTCCACGCCGATGGCCTCCTTGAGCTCCTGCATCCGCACGCGGTTGCGGTTGCGGTAGTCGCTCAGGTAGGCGTCGGGCTCGCGGCCCGTGACGTTGCGCACGGCCAGATTCATGCCGCCCATGAATTCGTAGACGTGGTCGAGGCTCAGTGCGCCCCACGTGTTGCTCTGGCGGGGCTGGACGACGGCGTCGGTGTTGGTCAGCGCGGCCTCGAAGGCGTACTGCCGCACCTGTTCCCACTGCTCCTCGCTGCCGTAGTAGGCTCCCATGTTCTGCAGGTAGACGTTGGCGATTTCCGCGGAGCTCTCCCAGCGGTCGCCGCGCTGCACCATGCCGGTAATGCCTGTTCCGTAGTTGCCGTTGACGCCTCCGAATACGCGGTAGGTCGATACCTCGCGGGCCTCCCGGGGCGAAAGACCCTTTTCGATGAGCCGCTGTTCGGCATCGACGACGCCCCGGGCCACATAGTTCTCATAGCGGTCGTCCTTCGCTGCGGCGGCCATCTCGACAGCCCGCGAAATCAGGAAGAGCCGCGAAGCCGCCAGGTCGCGCAGCTGGCCGCTGGTCTGCACGACCACGTCGATGCGCGGACGTCCCAGCTGCTCGGAGGGGATAAGCCTGAGGTCGGTGACGCGGCCGAAGACATCGCGCAGGGGCTCGACGCCCAGCATGTAGAGCACCTGTGCGACGGTCGCACCCTCGGTTTCGATGAATTCGCCGCTCCAGAGCGTGTAGCTCACCTTGCGGGGCAGCGAGTCGTGGTGGCGTTCGCGGTACATGCGGAGGGTCTCCTCGGCCAGCTCGCAGCCGCGTTCCCAGGCCGTCTGGCTCGGTGTTGCCTCGGCGTTGATGGCGTAGAGGTTGCGCCCCGTCGGCACGGTGTTGGGGTTGGCGATGGGGTCGCCGCCGGGCGAGGGAGGCGTATAGCCGCCGTTCAGGGCGTTGACGAGCGAGGCCAGCTCCGCCTCGGGGCTCTGCTCGAGTGCCCGGCGGTAGTTGCCCACGTTGAGGATTGCCCGCTCGAGCTCCGTCACCACGCGGGCCAGTTCGCGCTCCTCTTTCGAATATTCGCGGCCCATGGCGGCCATGGCCCCGGCCGTCGGCTTTTGGTCCGCCGCCTTTCCGGCTGCGGGCTGCTCCTGCTGCCGGGTGTGTGCCGGGCGCTTGCCGATTTTGGGTATCCACGAGGGGTGTTTCGCTCCGCCGTCTC
Source organism: uncultured Alistipes sp. (assembly GCA_900542505.1). Taxonomy (GTDB): domain Bacteria; phylum Bacteroidota; class Bacteroidia; order Bacteroidales; family Rikenellaceae; genus Alistipes; species Alistipes stercorigallinarum. The sequence continues at coordinate 13,789 of UQNV01000005.1, read as the reverse complement.
CCGATTTGGGAATGCCTGCGGGGTGCTGCATCGGGGCGCCCGACGACATCATCGCCATCATGCGGGCCATCATGTCCTGCGGGGCGTTGAGCGCACGCTGTATCTCCCGAGCGCGGGCAAGCTCCCCGGGGGTGATTCCGGCCGTCGAGCAGACGAGCGCGTCGGAGGGCTCGAGCGTGCCGGCGAGCAGCCGCTCGACCAGCGCACGGGCCGGCTCGAGGTAGCGGCGCGTGAAGAGCGAGTGGTGCTTCTCCGTGTCGGTCGCGGCCTTGCCGCGGAACTTGTCGAGTGCCAGCAGCGAATAGGCAATCGGCTCGGTGGCCATCGCGCGGACGCTGCTGCGGATGCGCTCCGCGGAGTAGGGGCGTCCCATCGTGTAGAGTTCGCCGGTCACCTTTTCGTTGGCGAGCTCCTCGGCGAAGTTCTCGATGCGGGCGATTTCCGCCTCGTCGTAGGGCTCGGTCAGCAGCGAGTCGAGCCGCAGCTCGCGGTGGATGCCCAGTTCGACGGTCAGTCGCTTGACGCGCAGCGCCGCCTGCTTCGTGTCGGGCTGCCCGTCGGTGCCGAGCAGGTCGTTGTAGGCGCCGATGGCGTCGCTCAACTGCCGGTAGGTATCCCTCACGCCGCTGGGCATGAACGGGGGCGTGAGGCAGGATTGCAGGGTGGCGTAGGAGCGGCGCTTGGCGATGATGCCCTCGCCGACGTTGCCGATGGAGTAGACATAGAGATGGGGCGTGGCGCCGATGAGCGCATCGGGCCAGTCGCCTCCGCTCAGGGCCACCTGTTTGCGGGGGGTGAACTCCAGACTTCCGTGCGTGCCGAAGTGGAGGATTGCGTCGGCGCGGAACCCGTAGCGTGCCCAGAGGTACGAGGCGATGTAGAGGTGCGGGGGCGCGGCGTCGGTTCCGTGGACGATGGCGAAGTCGTCGTCGCCCGCGCCGGCTGCCGGTTGGGGCAGCAGCACGATGTTGCCCAATTCCACGCGGGGCAGCGCCAGACGGCTCTCGCCGTCGTCCATCTGTCGGCCCGGGAAGGGTCCGTCGAGCGCCTCGGCTTCGGCCATCATCCCGGGGCGGAGCGCCTCGGCGGTCCAGGCCGCGTAGTCGTCGGCGGAGATGCGTGCGGGATTGCCGTTTTTCTGGAAATCTGCCTTGGCTCCGTGGGCATAGCCGTTGAAAACGGCGCCTTGCCGCTGGATGAGGGCGGCAAGCCCTTCCGGTGACGCAGGAAGGTTCTCCACGCGGTAGCCCTCGCTCCGGAGCCGCACGAGCAGGTTGTAGAGCGATGGCGCGACCTCCATGCCCGAAGCCGTCAGCGCATTCTGCCCGGGACCCTTGTAGTAGTAGATGGCCAGGCGCTTTTCGCTGTTCGGCTTGCGCTGCAGGCCGATGTAGTTGTTCACCGTCCGCACGAAGAGCTCCAGCCGCTCGGGGATGGCGCAGACCTGCGGCAGCCCCTCGTCATCGAACCGGTGGCCGAAGAGCGCGCAGGGGCGGATGGCGCCGTCGATTTCGGGCATCACGACGCTCTGCGACAGAAACCCGCCGCTCATGCCCATGCGGTCCTCCTCCCACTCCTCGACCGGACGGTTGACGTTGAGCGGCGCGAAGAGCGGGATGTTCTGCCGGGTGAGGTAGTCGACCGCGGCGTCGCCCAGACGGCCGTGCGCCATGTTGATGACCGCCGCCGGGCGAATCGAGTCGGCCTGCCCGCCGTTCAGCAGCTCCTGCATGTTGCGGACGGGGTAGACCACGTTGCCGCTCTGCTCCAGTGCCGCAATCAGTTCGGTCGGCTCGCCCATCTGTCCCGTCACGACAATCCGCGGAGCTCCCTCTTTCAGCAGTCCGTGCTGCGCGAGGAAGGCTTCGTAGGCGGCGACGCTGCCGAAGTCGAGCTCCTCGTCCGCCGGGTGGTCCGGGTCAGCGTGGTAGAACTGCTTCACCTCGCGCACGGCAGGTGCGTCCGGTTCGCGGCTGTCGAGCCGCTTGCCGTCCACCGTGCGGCGCAGGTAGAGGAGCATGTTGCGGTAGTTGCTCCGTCCGCCTCCGGCGAGGTAGCCCTTGACGTTTGCCTCGGTGAGCGAATCGGCCGAGACGATTGCGTTGGCGGGGTTGGTCGCCATGGTCGTGACAACGACCAGTCCCCGGTCGGCGGCACGTTGCAGTGCGGCCCGCTCGTCGGCCGTGATGCGGAGCCCCATGCCGTTCATCAGCACCACGTCGTAGCGGCCCAAACGGTCGAACTCCGACGGTTCGACCGAGGCAAGGCGGATTCTCGCGTGGTCGTTGGCCCGGGCAATCTGGCCGAGGGTCGTTGCCTGGTAATTTACAAAAGCGATGCGTGTGGCCGAGAACCAGATGTTCCAGGCCGCCAGGCATCCCAGAGCGACGAGCAGGGCGATGCCCGTCAGAATAGTTCCTTTGCGTGTCATCGTGTGGATTTGTTTCCCTGTTTTCATTTGAAGAGCCGTTCGAGGCTGAGCGAAAGCCCCACCGAGCAGGTCGTGCCCGTGGTCGAGGGCGAATTGCTGTAATAGTAGTCGGGCCGGTAGTTGAAGAGGTTGTCCACGGCCAGCGTGAGGTCGATGCCCGACCACAGATGCTGGACAACGCTCAGTTTCCAGATGGTATAGCCCGGATAGCTCTGCCGGACGGTCTCCTCGTAGGAGGTCACCTCGGTGTAGACGTCGGTCGTCAGCCGCGAAAGGTAGCGGCCCGAAAGCGCAACGCCCAGCCCGTAACGCTTCCACTGCCGGTCGTAGGAGAGCCGTGCGGTGGCCGTGTGGGGGCGGGTTGTCGAGAGCAGCGGCTCACCCTTGTCGATGAGCTCGCGCGTGTAGGCGTAGGAGAGCCGCCACGAGATGCCGCAGGTGTAGCGGCCCGATGCGTTGAATTCGGCTCCGGCCACCTTGAGCGGCGACATGTTGGTGTAGACCTGTCCGGCCAGTTCGCGGTTCCAGGCCGTCGTGATTCGGTTGTCGACCAGGTTGAAAAAGCCCGTCACCGTGAGGTTGTGGCACCCCTTGAGGTACTCGGCCGAGAGCGAGAAGTTGTGGCTCGTCTCGGGTTTCAGCTCCGGGTTGCCGTAAATCATGAAGATGTTGCCCATGTAGAAGTCCATGTACATCTCCTTGAGCGTCGGGGCGCGGAATCCGCCCGCATAGGAGCCGCGCAGCGAGCAGTTGCCCGCCTTGTACATTACGCCCACCTTCGGCGAGAAGCGGGAGAGCGCCGCCTCCGAGAAGTAGTCGAAGCGCACTCCGGCGATGAGGTTGAACCTCCGGTGGGGATTCCAGTCGAACTGGGCGAAGGCGTCGGCCGTGTGCTGCGTGTGGCTGCCGTTGTCCGTAAACTGATAGGACATCAGGTAGTCGCGCATGTAGTCGCCGCCGACCGTAAGGATGTGCTTCCCAGCGAACGTATGGTTGTAGAGCGTGCGCACGGTGTGCTGCACGTTGCTGTAGTCGCGCACGTCGCGGTCGCTGGGGACCAGATAGTCGCTCTTGTCGTACTGGTCGAATGCGTAGGAGAGTTCCAGGTGGTCGGCCTGTCCGACGGTGTAGGTCCCCTTCAGCCCGCCCGAAAAACTGCGGTAGCGGTCGCGGATGCTCTCCGAGGCTTCGCGCTCGCGCGAGAAGAACCCGGCCCGGGCGGTGAATTTAAGACCGTCGGCCGCCTTGAACGTGAGCCGCTCCTTGACGTTGAGCGTCGAGCCTCCGTAGATGGTGCTGTAGTCGCCGACCTGCGGGTTGTCGGTCCCCTTCGAGAGGTCGATGGCGTCAATCGAGGTGTACCGTACGCTGGTTGTCGAGTTGAAACGCCCCTGGCTGAAGCCGACCGAGCCGCCGTAGCGCTGCTCGTTGTGGGCACTGTAGCGTCCGTCGAGGCGGACTGACCAGGGCTCCTGCGATTCGCGGCTGATGATGTTCACCACACCGCCTATGGCGTTCGAACCGTAGAGCGACGAGACGGCCCCCTTGACAATCTCGATGCGTCCGACGTTGTCCATGTTCAGGCGGCTGTAGTCGACGTTGTCGAGCGTTTCGCCCGCCAGCCGTTCGCCGTCGACGAGAAAGAGTACCGAGTTGCCGCCGAATCCCGACATGTTGAGCGAGACCTGCTGGTTCATCGAGTAGGAGAATTCGATTCCCGGGAGCTCCGACTGGAGCAGGTCGCCGATGTGGGTTGCGTCCGCCTGGCGAATCTCCCGTTCGGAGATGACGCGGGTGACAATCGGGACATCCTTCAGCAGTTTGGGGGTGCGGGTGGCGGTCACCACCACCTGGTCCACCTGTGTCGGGCGCTCCGTCAGCCGGAAGTCCAGCTGTCCGTTGCGTGCGGCATCAGTGCGGGCCGAGGCCTCGTCGTAACCGACGAACGAGGCCCGGAGCGTGTAGCTCTGCCCGTCGGGCAGCGTGAGTTCGTAGCGTCCCTCCGTGTCGGCGACCGCGCCTGCGTCGGGGAGCTCCCCGACGGTGACGGTCGCTCCGGGAAGCGGCTCTCCCGTGGAGGCCGTGATGCGGCCCGTCAGGCGGTGCTGCGCCTCGCTGCGGAGCGTCGGCGCCAGTGCGAAGAGAAGTGCGAGAAGCAGCGTCGTAATGGTTTTCTTCATCATTGAACGGGATAGAGGTAGTCGATGGTCATGTAGCCCTTGACGGCGGCGTCGTCCATGAAGTTCCGCAGGCGCAGCGCCGCGAAGGTGCCGTCCGTGAGCCGCAGCAGATAGACGCGTCCCGAGAGGGTGTAAATCGGCGGCATGGTCGAGGTGTCGACGTCGAGCCAGCGCGAAAGACACGGGTTCCAGTAGTCCTCGGCATAGAGGATGATGCCGTCCATCATCTGCGACATGTCGACCGTGATGCGGTCGGTGGTCCATTCGTCGGCAACGAACTCCCCGTCGGGCACCGTCTCCGGGGCCGGCAGCGAGCCGAACTCCTCCGTCGTGCTCTCCCAGACCGTGGCGCCGTTGGTCTTGGTGTCGTAGCGGTGGACGGCGAAATCCCATGCCGCGGGGGCCTCGGCCGAGACGGGCGAGGTCGTCACCGTCTTGGCGTGGAGGTCGACGTAGTGCCATTCGGTATAGTCGGTGGCGTCGATGTAGATGCGTCCGGTTCGGGTTTGCTCGTCGATGACGACGAACCCGAATTCGCTGCCGGTAGCGCTCGTCGGTTCGTCGTAGATGCCTCCGAAGATGCCGTTGCAGGCCGGGAGCGACAGCAGACATGCCGCTCCCGACACCAGCAGACGCAGTTGTTTTCCTTTCATGGCCGTTGCTGCGGTTTTCGGTTCGGCGGTCATTCGCCTGCCGCGGGTGCGCTGCCCGGCAGCAGCGTGACGGTCAGGCCGCCCATGACGGCCGGTACGTTGAATGCAATCGAAAAGTCGTCCTTGGCCGTATTTGCCCGGCCGCTCAGCGTGAAGGCGTATTCGCTCGTCGAACCGCCCATGCCCATGGCCACGTTGCCGCTGCCCGTAAAGAGGTACTCATCACCCTCTTTGGCCGCGGTGGCCGACTCGACGGTAAAGCTGCCCCAGGTGGCCGATTCGAAGACGACCTTCAGGCTTCCGTCGCCGTTGGCCGTCAGCGTCACGCTTTCGCCGTCGGTGTAGCGGTTCTCGAAGTAGGAGCAGTCGGCATCCGTGTACCCTTCGTATTTGCCGGCAAGCAGCAGGTCGGCCGGGGCGTCGCCCGTAGCGAAGTCAATCGTCAGGCCGCCCATGACGGCCGGGACCTTGAACTGCATGCGGGCGCTCTTCGAGGGGCCGATTTCGGCGGTGAAGCTGCAGGCGTAGGTCGACGTGTTGCCGCCCATTCCCATGCGGGTCTCCCCGTCGCCCGAGAGGGTGCACGTGCCGCCCTGCGTCTCGACCAGGGCCGAGGCCACGGTGAATTCGCCCCACGAAGCCGACGTGAAGGCGACGGAGGCCGTACCGTCGGCGTTTTTGGTGAGGGTGATTGTCTCGTCCCCCGTGCAGGTGTTCTGGAAATAGGAGCAGCTTGCCAGCGTATAACCCTCATACGAACCGGCGAATTCGGGCGTTGCCGTGGAGCTCTCCTCCTTGTCGCAGGCCGTTGCGCCGAGCAGCACGGCCGAAAGCAGAAAAATGGCGGATTTGATTTGCATATCGAACTTGTTTTGATTTTCGATTGCAAAAGTACCGGCCTTGGCCCGGGGGGACAATACCGAGATTTGAGTGTTTTTCCCGGCCGGGCTAAGTCTTTTTGAGTAGGAGGTACGTGCGGGACGGTGCGTATGAAACTCTCCGGCACTTTATTGGTTGTAGGTGGAGGGCCGGAAAACGGTGGTGCCAATCCGCATGGACGGCAGAGTCAGGGGCGGTGCGGCCGATTACCGCTCGGCCTCGATGCTGTAGGTGAAGCAATCGGCCCTGTAGTAGCCGATGTTGTATTCGGTCAGTTGTCCGTTCACGTCGTATACACAACGTTTCCTGACCAGAATCGGGTCGGTCGGCCGGATGTCGAGCTTCGACGCAATGAAATCGCCGGCAAGACGGGCCGATATCTCCTCCTTGCTGGTCTTGACCACGATGCCGAACTCCTTTTCGAGAATGTCGTAGAGCGGCTGCGACGAGAAATGTTCCTCTCCCGAGAACGGGATGCCGGGGTTGAAGTAGGAGATGAAATAGACGAACGGGCACTCCTTTTTTCCGCGCACCCGCTCGAGTACGAAGAAGCGGCCTTTGCCCTGAGGTGCTCCGAAGAGGGTGCGAATTTCGTCCGTGCCGGGCTTGTAGCTGATGTGCAGTTCGAAATTGCGCACCTCGATGCCGAGCCGTTTCATCTCCTGGGAGAAACTCAGCCAGTTGTTCACCCGGCCCAGAATGCATCTTGGGGCGACTTTCGTCCCGACGCCCTTCTTGCGAATGAGGCGTCCTTCGAAGACCAGCTTGTTGATGGCCTGCCGGAGCGTGTTGCGCGAGATGTCGAGCTCGCGCGAGAGCTCGACCTCGTTGGGCAGGTACTTGTTGCCGTTTTTGTACTCCTCTGATTCGATGAGTTGGCGGAGTATCTCCTCGGCTTGCAGGTGGAGGGGTATGTCGCTGTTGTGGTCGATATTCATTCCGTCGGTTCGATTGGCTCCTGCAAAAATACGATTTATGGGAATCCGGCGCAACAGTTCGGGCATTTCATGGCGAATTTTGTTGCACATGCGGTCTTTTTGCGGACAAGTATCCGCTCGGCGAAACCATTTTTAGTCTTGTTCTGTTGGTTTGTATGCACATATGCGGCTGTTTCGAATAGCCTCTGCTAGCTTTTTGTCTGTTTTCAGGTTGAATATGTAGAAATATTTGTGATTATTTTGCAACGGACCATATTATTTATACTTTTATATGTTCAAACATATTAAAAACCGAATGATAGTCCCGCGCTGCGGCGATTGGGCAGTCGGCGATGGATAACAGTTCCGGACGGCGGGCGCATGGCTCGCCTCCCGCATGAAAAAACATATTGGAATATGACAGCAAAATGGTATGCGCTTTTGATTGCGTGCGTTATGATGAGCTCCTGTGGCGATTCCGACGGGGCGCTCCGAAGAAAAATCAGAAATGACGAGCGGTTCGACCGGGTCGAAGAGCTGTCGCGGAATCTGGTCCGCGGCGGTTTCAATGCCGGCGATTCCTATGGCGAGGTCTGGATTCGCGACTACAATACCTTCATCGAGTTGTCGATGGAGGTGATGCCCGATTCCCTCGTTCGCAAGAATCTCGACATGTTCTTTGCGTTTCAGGGCGAAGACGGGAATATCGTGGACGGATTCATTCCCGTTGAGAAGGCCGACCTGGAGGATGCCGACGGATACGAGTACCGCTTTTCGAAGCTTGCGCCGGGCTTTGCCGCACACAAGAATACCGTGGAGACGGATCACGAGACGTCGCTGGTTCAGGCCGTGGCCAAATATGTGCGCAAAAGCGGCAATTGGGAATATCTGGGGCAGAAAATCGGTGACTGCACCGTCCATGAGCGGCTGGTGCGGGCAATGGAGTTCCTGCTGAACGAAAAGACCGACAGCCGCTACGGGCTGCTCGTCGGGGCGACTACGGCGGATTGGGGCGATGTGCAGCCGGAACATCCCTGGGGCGTGGAAATCGATGAAAACACCCATTACGCCATCGGCATCTACGACAATGCCATGTTCGTGCTGGCGCTCAACGATATGATTGGACTCTCCCGTTCGGAGGAGGAGCGAATCCGGTGGGAGCATCTCCGGGGGGAGTTCGTCGACCGCATCCGGCAGCATCTGTGGGACGGCGAACGACGCAAGTTCCTGCCTCACATCTACCTGGACGGGTCGCCTTTTCCGGTAGATTTCGACGAGCGTGCCGTCTACTGCCACGGAGGTACGGCCATCGCGTGTCTGGCGGGAATCCTTCCGCGGGAAGAGGTGCGGCATGCCTACGAACGGATGGAGGCGAACCGACGGGCGGCCCATGCGCAGAGTATCGGGCTGACCCTTTACCCTACCTATCCGGCGGGTTCTTTCCGCAATGTCTCGATGTATCCCTACGGCTATCAGAACGGAGGGGACTGGACCTGGTTCGGTGCGCGCATGGTGCATGCGCTGCTTGAGGCGGGGCTGCTCGAACAGGCCTACGAGGCGCTCGGTCCGATGCTCGACCGGGTAATCGCCAACGGTGCTTTCCATGAATGGTATACCCCCGCCGGCGAGCCGATGGGGTCGGGCATGTTCCGCGGCGAGGCGGGCGTGCTCTTCACGGCTATCGAAATGATGCGGGATGCCGTTGAATAACCGGTCGCGGCAGCTGCGGCTGCGGAATGAGCAGATTGTTTTGAGTGAAAATGGTAATGAAAATTGCTGACAAATGAGAAAGTCCAATTACGACAAATATCCTGCAACGGGTATCGAAGGCGATATCGTTGTGGGTTGGGATGATATCCTGCGGCTGTTTGCGTCGTTGCTGGAGCGTCACGGGCGTCTGGCCATCGACTGCTATGTGGGGGTTCGCGAGGAGGAGCTGCTCGGGCAGCTCGGGCGTCTGGGAGACGTGGCGGTAGTGAACGTCCGCGACCTGTATCACGACGAGTCGCATGTCCGGGCGATGACCGAGCGCTTCATGACGGAAGATGTCCTCTTCGGCTATGTGACGAATCTGGAACTGGCGGACTACTTCGACGCCCGGAAGCTGAGTGCGGCCCGGGAGGATATAGCCTCTTCGTCGCGGCCGGTGGTTGTTGTTGGTACGGGAGCCGGTATGGTGCTACCCGAGGCGCCGCTGGTCTATGCGGACATGGCGCGCTGGGAGCTCCAGCAGCGCTTCCGCCGCCATGAGGTGCGGGCCTTGGGCGTAGACAACCGCGCCGAAGCCGTTTCGCTGCAGTACAAGCGCGGCTATTTCAACGACTGGCGAGTCTGCGACCGCTACAAGGATGGCCTCTTCCACCGGGTCGACTACTGGCTGGACACCCATTGCGCCGACCGGCCGAAGCTCATCGACCGGGATACCTTCCTGCGAGGTATCGAGAAGACGGTGTCGGGCCCGTTCCGGGTGGTTCCGTTCTTCGACCCGGCCCCCTGGGGCGGACAGTGGATGAAGGAGGTCTGCGAGCTGGACTCCTCGCAACCCAATTACGGATGGTGCTTCGACTGCGTTCCGGAGGAGAACAGCCTCTATTTCAGGATAGGCGGAGAGCTGTTCGAGCTTCCATCGGTCGACCTGGTTCTGCTCAGGTCGCGTGCGCTGCTCGGCGAGCCGGTCGAGGCGCGCTTCGGCAAGGATTTCCCCATCCGTTTCGATTTTCTGGATACGATGGGCGGCGGAAACCTGAGCCTTCAGGTCCATCCGACGACCCAGTTCATCCGCGAAAGCTTCGGCATGTGCTATACGCAGGACGAGAGCTACTACCTGCTCGATGCGGGGGATGATGCCGTCGTCTACCTCGGGCTCAAGAGCGGCATCGAGCCCGAGGCCATGATGGATGACCTTCGGCGGGCGCAGCGGGGGGAAATCGTCTTCGACGCGGAGCGGTACGTCAACCGCATCCCGGCCAAGAAGCACGACCACTTCCTCATACCGGGCGGGACGGTTCACTGCTCGGGCGCCGACAGCATGGTTCTGGAAATCAGTTCGACGCCCAACCTGTTCACCTTCAAGCTGTGGGACTGGCAGCGTCTGGGGCTCGACGGCAAGCCTCGCCCGATAAACGTCGAGCGCGGCAGCCGGGTCATCGACTGGGGACGTGATACGGATTACGTGCGCGAGCACCTGATGAACCACACGCGTGTCGTGTCGTGCGGCGAGGGGTGGATTGAGGAGTCAACGGGCCTGCATCCCAACGAATTCATCGAGACGCGCCGCCATCGTTTTTCGGTTCCGGTGCGTCACACGACGCAGCACAGCGTGAATGTGTTCAACCTGCTTGAAGGCGAGGAGGCGGTCGTCGAGAGCCCGAGCGGCGCCTTCGAGCCGTTTGTCGTCCATTATGCCGAGACGTTCATCGTGCCGGCCTGCGTGGGCGAGTATACGATTCGCCCTTACGGGAAGTCGGAGGGGAGCACGTGCGTCACCATAAAGGCCTATGTGCGCATCTGATACTGCCCCGAAAAGCCGAAACAATGAACCGGAAAGACCTTTACTTCCCTGTATGAATCAGACAAACGGGTCGTACTGACCCTGGATGCCGGCGGCACGAACATCGTCTTCTCGGCCCTCCGTTCCAACCGGCAGGTCGTCGCGCCGATTCCGCTGCCTGCCGAGCCCGACAATCTGGACCGGTGCCTCGAGGTGCTGGTCCGGGGCTTCGAGCGGGTATCGTCGCAGCTTGGCGAGCGTCCCGTCGCCATCAGCTTCGCATTCCCCGGCCCGGCGGACTATGCGAACGGCATCATCGGGGACCTGCCCAATTTTCCGGCCTTTCGGGGCGGCGTGGCATTGGGCCCCTACCTGTCCCGGCACTTCGGGCTTCCGGTGTTCATGGAGAACGACGGAAACCTCTTTGCGCTGGGCGAGGCTCTTTCGGGAGCGCTGACGGAGGTGAACGAAGCGCTGCGGGCGTCGGGCAGTCTGCGGACCTACCGGAACCTGCTGGGCATAACGCTCGGTACGGGATTCGGTGCGGGCGTCGTCATCGACGGACGGCTGCTCACGGGCGACAACGGTTGCGGCGGGGACGTATGGCTGCTGCGCAACCGGAAATACCCCGAACTGCTGGCCGAGGAGAGCGTCAGCATCCGGGCCGTGAAGCGGGTCTATGCCGAATGCGGAGGTGCTGCGGATGGGAACTTGACGCCGAAGGATATTTTCGACATTGCGGAGGGCGCGAGACCCGGTAACCGCGCTGCTGCCATCGCCTCGTTCCGGGAGCTGGGGACGATGGCCGGAGCCGGCATCACGGCGGCGCTGAACATCGTCGACGGCATCGTCGTCGTAGGCGGCGGCCTGGCCGGAGCTGCGAAATACATTCTTCCCGGCCTGCTGGGGGAGATGCGCTCGCGATTGTCGACATTCGGGGGCGCCAGCTTCCCGGCGCTGCAGATGGAGGTCTATGACTGGGAAACGCCCTGCGAGCGGCTCCGCTTTCTGGATTCGGACGACGGGACGGTCTCCGTACCCGGTACGGAAGCCCGGGTGGCGTGGCGCCGGACGAAGAAGACGGCGGTGCTGTGCTCCCGCCTGGGCGCCAGCCAGGCCATCATGTGCGGCGCCTACGCCCTGGCTCTCTCGCGGCTCGATGCGGAAAACGCCTCAACTTCAGTATAGCAACCTATGAAAAAAGTCAACATCGCCGGAATCATCCCCGTCCTTGCGGCATTCTTCGTGATGGGGTTCTGTGACATTGTCGGCATTACGTCCGATTACGTGCAGCGGACCTTCGGCTGGTCTTCGACCATGACCGGCTTCGTCCCTTCGATGGTATTCATCTGGTTCCTCTTTCTCGGAATCCCCGTCGGCAACCTCATGAACCGCTGGGGCCGCAAGCGCACGGTCCTGCTGGGTATGGCGGTGACGGTCGTCGGGATGTTCCTGCCTCTGGTCTCGTTCTCGGGCGCGACCTGCATTGCGGCCTACGTATTGCTCGGCATGGGCAATGCCGTGTTGCAGGTCTCGCTCAACCCGCTGCTGGGCAATCTGGTGCGCGACGGCAGGATTCTGGCGAGCTGTATGACGGCCGGCCAGGTAATCAAGGCCATATCGTCGCTCGTCGGACCTGAAATCGTATTGCTGGCGGTGCTCCGCTTCGGCCCCGGGCAGTGGTACTGCTGTTTCCCGATTCTGGGACTCGTCACTCTGCTTTTCGCACTTTGGCTGCTGGCAACCCCCATCACACGCGAGACCACCTCGTCGAACCGGCTCTCCTTTGCGGCTTCGCTGTCGCTGCTGAGAAACCGCAGGATTCTGCTCCTCTTTCTGGGCATCTTCTTTGTCGTGGGTGTGGATGTCTCCATCAACTACATCGGTTCGAAACTGATGGTTGCCCGGTTCGACTGGCCGCTGGAGCGCGCCAAATTCGTGCCGCAGGTCTACTTCCTGTGCCGTACGGCCGGAGCGCTCATCGGAACGCTGCTCCTGGCCCGCATCCCGGCCCTGTCCTATTACCGGATACACATCGTTGCCAGCCTCGTCCCGATGGCCGGGCTGATTTTCTGGACGCAGAACCCTACGGCGAACCTCGTCTGTGTGGGCGCCGTCGGTTTTCTGGTCTCCTCCATCTTCTCGGTCATCTATTCGCTGGCCTTCGAGCAGGAGCCCGCGCGGATGAACGAGATTTCGGGACTGATGATTACGGCGGTGGCCGGCGGCGGGGTGGTTACGCCGGTCATCGGGTATGCAATCGACCGCAGCGGCGTAACGGGCGGTCTGGTTGTCATTCTGCTCTGCCTGCTCTACCTTGTCTTTTGCGCCTTTGCGGTCGGTCGCGGGACGCATACGGCGTCGGGGGCAGGGCGCTCCTGACGCTCCTCGGGGAGCGTCGGTCATGCAGACCGAAACGCCCGGCCGCATCGATAGTGATGCGGCCGGGCGGCTTATGTGTGGCGGCGCAGGTTCAGCGCTCCGCCGAGAGCGTCAGGGTCACGTCGCCCGCCCCGCCCAGCAGGTTCAGCATCCCGTCGCGCGTATCCACCCCGTCCACTTTGCCCAGCGGGGTGTAGCTCCACGTGTTCGAACCGTAGAAGAGGACCAGCATGTTGCCCTGGTAGAGCACCAGAACACCCGGCGAGGTTGTGATGCGGGTGTCGTTGCGCGGCAGCGAGAAGCCCAGACTGCCTACCTTCTCCATGTTGCCGTAGTCGTTCATGAGGAGCGTGACATCGCCCGAGGCCAGACGGGCCTTCAGCGCTTCGGTGGCGGTGTTTTGCTCCAGGGTGACCGTAAAGGTGCTGCCGCCCTGCACGGTTATTCGGATGGTGTTGTCTTGCATGGTGGAATCGTTGTCGTCGTCGGTGGAATCGTTGTCGTCATCGGTGTAATCTTCGTCATCGCCGACATCCGTGTCGGGTTGTTCCGACGGAGGCGGTGCAATCGTCGGGTCGTCGGCCGGCGAACATGCCGCCGTCGTCGTCAGGACAAGAGCCGCAAGGGGTATGAGCCACAATGTTTTCATATCGACCGGTTTGTTGGTTTGTTCATGACAAAGATACCGGTATCCGTCGAGTCGCGGCATATCCGAATTACCGGGATGCAGACCTCGATTACGGTTTGCAGCGCTCTCTCCGCGGTGAGGCCAGGGCTGCGCGGCCGGGAAACGCCCGTGCGGGGAGGGAAAACCGTCCGTGTGGGGAGGCTGTCTCTTATACACATCTGACGCTGCC
>UQNV01000004.1 GCA_900542505.1 uncultured Alistipes sp. | reverse complement strand
CTATATTTCAATAATTTCAAAGAACTATTTATCAACTTTTACGGGACAGTAATGAGCATGATTCAAAATTAATAAATAAATCGGAACTCCAAGACAATGTCCGAAGCTTTCGGCTAAAAAAGCCCAAATTGTACTCTGATACCTCCAAAACAGAGCCAAATCTGCGCCGAGAAAGCAGAAAAACGGAACAAAAACGGCTGTTTTGATATAAAACGGTCGGGCAATGCACACGACAGAACACCCTTCACCACGAAAGCCGTCCGATTGCGGACGGAAGTCTGCGTCCCGATACCGGCGCATCGTCCCGCCGGCCAGCCACCCACCCAAGGGCAGACCACCCCGGGCAGAGCCCTCCGGAACCGAAAAAATCCCCGAAACGGGAGGAGCGAGGAGCCGAAATAAAAAAAATTTGCAAAACAACTGAAAAAAATTGCTGTTTCGTTTAGGAACTTGCGCCGCTGAATAGTCATTATAACAAAACCCAAACTCATGGAAGTATCCGAAATCGAATCCCTGCTCGTCCGTTATTTCAACGAAGAGCTCTCGCACTCCGACGCCGAAAAGATTTCGTCGTGGATGGCCGAGAACGAAGAAAACCGGAAAACGGCCGAACATATATATTATATGGTACTCGCCTCGGAGGCCGAACGCATGCACCGGGAGGTGGATGCCGCCGAGGCCCTGCGCAAGGTGCGCCGCCGCATCCGCGCCGAGCAGTGGCGCCGTACGATGCGCCGCCTCGAACGCGTGGCCGCGGTTCTGCTGCTCCCCTTCGTCGCCCTTACCTTCTACCTCGTATCGCAGAACATCGAGAAGAGCAACAGCATGGTCGAAATCCGCTCGACGACCGGCATGGTAAGCGCCGTGACCCTTCCCGACGATACGCGCGTATGGCTCAACTCCAACTCGAAACTGGTCTACCCCGCCCGCTTCAGCGGCAAGGAGCGCCGCGTGCAGCTCTGCGGCGAAGGATATTTCGAGGTGACGAAAGACCCCAAGCACAAGTTCGTCGTCGAGGCCAGGTCGACCGAAGTCGAGGTCTACGGTACGGAATTCAACATCGAGGCCTACGACGAGGAGTACATCTGCGCCACGCTGGTCAAGGGCAGCATCGGCATGAAGTACGACGACTCGCGCCACACGCGCCAGCTCGTACGCCTGAAGCCCGACCAGTATGTTATCTACAACTCGCGGACCGGCGCCATCTACCTCGACCGGGCCGACGTCGCCAGCAGCATCTCGTGGAAGGACGGCAAAATCGTTCTCGACAACACGCCGCTCAAGAATGCGCTGCGCATGATTGGCAACAAATACAACGTCACCTTCATCATCAAGAACCCGAAACTGCTCGAGAATACCTTCACCGGAACCTTCTCCAACCAGAGTCTGGATGTCATCCTGAAGTACTTCTCCATCTCGTCGAAAATCGATTTCAACCAAATCGGACTCGAGGACGGAAATCTGGAGACCAACGGCAGAGCAGTCTTCGAAGTATACTGATAACCACAAACTTACAACAACCTAAAACCTCACCTACTACTATGAAACAGACATAGCCCAACCCCAAAAAACACAAGCGGAAAGACCTGCCCGTCTTCCCGCTTGTCGAATCGCAAGACCATCCGGCCCACCCGAGGACCGGACTAACCCTAAAATCAATTCTTACAAACTTATGAAAAAAATTTTTTCCACCCAAATTATGGGGGGGGGAAAATTGTGAACGCATGTCCGTGAACGGATTGTTCCGTGCAGCCAGAACGCTTGCTTTGGCGTTGAGTCTGACGCTTGCATTCGCAGCTTTCCCCGCGCAGGCACAAACACCCGCACAAGAGAAAACCATCACGCTTCAGGTTACCGACACGCCCGTTTCGACGGTCATGAAGCAGATTGAGAGCCAGAGCGGATACACCTTCTTCTACAACACGAAGGATATTCCCCTGAGCCGCAACGTGACGCTCTCGGTTTCGAACGAGAACATCCGCACAACGCTCGACAAGCTCTTCCAGGGCACCAACGTGACCTACTCCATCGACGACAAGAGCATCATCCTTTCGACCCGCCAGAAGGCTCAGACCCCCAAGTCGCACGAACTCGTCGGCCGTATCCTCGACAAGAAGGGACAGCCCGTCATCGGTGCAACGGTGATGATTTCGGGTTCGATGCAGGGTACCACCTCGGGCATCGACGGAACCTTCTCGTTTCCCTACTCCGATGCCCTGGCACAGTCGACGCTCGACATCTCGTTCATCGGCTACCGTTCGCTGAGCATCCCGGTCAACAACCGCACGATGCTCGACATCACGCTCGAGGAGGATGACCAGCAGATTGAGGCCGTCGTCGTAACGGCCCTCGGTATCAAGCGCTCGGAGCGCGCCGTTTCGTACAACGTCCAGAACCTCACGGACGACGTCTTCAAGACGCGCGACGCCAACATGGTCAACAGCCTTTCGGGACGTATCGCCGGTGTGACGGTCAACGCCAGCGCTGCCGGTGTCGGCGGTGAGACGAAGGTGGTCATGCGTGGTTCGAAGTCCATCTCGGGCAACAACAACGCACTCTACGTGCTCGACGGTATTCCCCTTCCGTCGCTTTCGCTCACCAACCCCGGCGACAGCTTCACCATCATGCGTGAGAGCAACCTGACGGGTGACGGTATCTCGAACTTCAACCCCGACGATATCGCCTCGATGTCGGCTCTGACGGGTCCCTCGGCTGCAGCGCTCTACGGTTCGCAGGCCGCCAACGGCGTGCTGATGCTCACCACGCGCACCGGCGAGAAGGGCCTTTCGGTCAACTACAGCAACAACACCACCTTCATGTCGCCCTTCGTGACGCCCGCCTTCCAGAACACCTACGGTGCCAAGGACGGCTATTACGCTTCGTGGGGCTCGAAGCTCTCGAAGCCTTCGTCGTGGAATCCCGTGGACTTCTTCCAGACGGGTTACAACACCTCCAACTCGCTGAGCGTTTCGTTCGGCGGCGAGCGCAGCCAGACCTACATCTCGGCTGGCGTCGTAACGGCCGAGGGTATCATCCCCAACAACGAGTACAACCGCTACAACTTCACGGCCAACCACTCCTCGTCGTTCCTCAAGGACCGCATGCATCTGAGCGTGCTGGGCATGTACATGAACATCAACGAGCAGAACATGCTCTCGTCGGGTCAGTACTACAACCCGATGATTCCGGTCTACCTCATGTCGCCGAGCGACGACATCAACAAGTATGCCGTCTATGAGCGCTACGACGCTTCGCGCAACTTCCCCGTACAGTACTGGCCGTGGGGTTCGCAGAGCCTCCAGATGCAGAACCCCTACTGGATTACCAACCGCAACATGTTCAACACGGGCAAGGACCGTTTCCTCTTCGGCACCTCGCTCAAGTACGACATCACCGACTGGCTCGACGTGACCGGCCGCGCCCGCATCGACTACACCAACATGCTCTCCGAGCAGCGCAACTACGCCTCGACGCTCGGTCTGTTCGCAGGCGACAAGGGCCGCTACTACAACAACCACTACACCACCATGCAGCGCTACGCCGACGTGCTGGCCAACATCCACAAGACGTTTGCCGACGACAAGATTTCGCTCAACGTAACGCTCGGTGCCTCGATTGAGGACTACAAGCACCGCGCAACGCTGCTGGGCGGCGACCTGACGGGTGTGCCCAACCTCTTCACGCTGGCCAACATGACCACCAACAAGAGCCTGGCCAAGGAGACCATCAACGACCAGACGCAGTCGATTTTCGCCACCGCGCAGATTGGCTACAAGAACATGCTCTTCCTCGATGTGACGGCCCGTGAGGACTGGACCACGGCCCTGGCCAACACCGCCAACATGTCGATGTTCTACCCCTCGGTCGGTGTTTCGGCCGTGCTGACCGACCTGTTCGGCATCAAGTCGAAGGTGCTCTCCTACGCCAAAATCCGTGCTTCGTATGCCGAGGTAGGTAACGCCCCGATGCGCTGGATTACCATCCCGACCTATCCCGTTTCGGACGGTGTGCCGCAGACCTCGACCTACCTTACGTCGGATGACTTCCAGCCCGAGCGTACCAAGTCGTGGGAAATCGGTGCCGACGTCCGTCTGTGGGGCAACAAACTTATTCTGGGTGCAACCTACTACAACTCGCGCACCTACAACCAGGTCTTCAACCCCGACATCTCCTCGACCTCGACCTACAGCAGCCTCTACGTCAACGCCGGTCGCGTGGACAACAAGGGTATCGAGCTTTCGGCCGAGTTGAACCAGAACCTCGGTCCCGTGGAGTGGACCTCGAACGTCGTCTACTCGCGCAACCGCAACAAGGTGGTCAACATGCTCGACTCCTACCGTCTGTCGAACGGCACGGTCATCTCGCAGGACTCGATGGTCATGGGCGGTACCTCGGGCGTGAAGATGGTGCTGCGTGAGGGCGGCCAGATTGGCGACATCTACGTCAACACGCTCAAGACCGACGAACACGGCATGATTTGGGTATCGCCTACCGGTAGCACCGTCGCTCCCGACAAGGACAACTGGATTTACGCCGGTAACAGCAACCCGAGCTACACGCTTTCGTGGCGCAACGAATTCCGCTGGAAGGGCCTCTCGCTCGCCTTCATGTTCAACGCACGCGTAGGCGGTGTGGGCGTATCGCTCACCCAGGCCACGATGGACTACTTCGGCGTATCGGAGCGCACGGCCATCGACCGCGACAACGGCGGCGCTCTGGTCAACGGACAGCGCATCCCGGCCGAGAGCTTCTACCAGACCATCGGCGGCAACGGTGCCGACGCCATCGGTTCGATGTACGTATACTCGATGACCAACGTCCGTCTGGGCGAGCTGACGCTCGGCTACGACATCCCGGTTCAGAAGTGGTGCAAGTGGATTAAGAAGCTCAACGTCTCGTTCGTGGGCCGCAACCTCTGGATGCTCTACTGCAAGGCTCCGTTCGACCCCGAATCGGTCGCCGGAACGGGAACCTACTCTTCGGGTATCGACTACTTCATGCAGCCGAGCACGCGTAACCTCGGTTTTTCGGTAAAAGTAACCTTCTAACTTCAATCACTGAGCATTATGAAAATTGCTAACAGCATACGAATCGCCGCTATGGCCGGACTGCTCACGTCGGCGGCCTGCACGAGCGATTTCATGAACAAGAACACCAATCCCGACCAGGCGACCGACGAAATGCTCTCGTGGGACAACCTCTCGACGGGTTCGGCCTTCTCGCAGATGACCAAGAACGTCATTCCCTCGTTCCAGCTGGTCGGCGACGAAGAGTACGGAAGCGCCAACTACCAGGTCATCGAGGACCTCGCCGGCAACATCTTCGCCGGATACACGGGCGTCATCAACGCCAGCTTCACGGGCAACAACCTCTACAACATCACGGCCAAGGAGTGGTACAACAGCATGTTCAACGACGCCTATACGCGCGTCATCAGCGCATGGAACCAGCTCGACCCGCAGCGTGAGGAGTTCCCCGAGGAGGTAGCCATGGCCGACATCGTGAAGGTGGCCGCCATGCACCGCGTGACGGACACCTACGGCCCGATTCCCTATCTGGACCTCTCGAGCGGCAGCATCAACCAGAGCTACGATTCCCAGAAGGATGTCTACAACCGTTTCTTCGAGGAGCTCGACGCCGCCATCGCGACGCTGACCACCTTCTACCAGGGACAGCCCGACACCAAGAAGCTCGAGGACTACGACAACGTCTTCGCAGGCAACGTGGGCAACTGGATTAAGTTCGCCAACACGCTGCGTCTGCGTCTGGCCCTGCGCGTGGTCTATGCCGACGCTGCGCTGGCACAGACCCAGGCCGAGGCCGCTCTGAGCAACCCCGTCGGCCTGATGACTTCGGCTGCCGACCTGGCCGAGCTCAAGAAGCCCGCCATCGGTACGTGGGAGTATCCCCTCTACATGATTCAGTACAGCTTCGACGACTCGCGCATCGGCGCCACCATCGAGGCCTACATGAACGGTTACGGCGACCCGCGCCGCAGCAAGTACTTCGTGGCCACCGCTTCGGGCGAATACCACGGCGTGCGCAACGGCATCAACCCGACGGCTGCCTACGCAAGCTCGGCCGAGCTCTCGCGCGTCAACTGCACGAACAACGACAACCTGCTCTGGATGACCCCTGCCGAGGCGTGGTTCCTGCGCGCCGAGTACGAGCTGCGCTGGGGTTCGGAGGATAACGCCCGCACCTACTACGAGGAGGGTATCCGCACCTCGTTCTCGACGCTGGGCGTCAGCGGTGCCGAGGAGTACATCGCCATGTTCCCCGAAGGACAGGAGGCATGGTCGGAGTTCCGTCGCACGGGATATCCGCGCATCCTGCCCGTTGTGGTCAACAACAGCGGTGGCAAAATCGACACCCAGAAGCAGATTCGTCGTCTGAACTTCCCCTCGACCGAGTACAGCACCAACGCCCAGGCCGTAGCGGCCGCCACGGCTACGCTCAACAGCGAGTCGTCGAACCCCACGGGCGACAACGGCGGTACCAACGTATGGTGGGACAAGAACCCGAGACTGTAAACCAACCTGAAATACAAAAAACAACCGAATCATGAAAAAGACCATCATAAGCCTGCTTGCAGCCGCAGCCGCCATCACCGGATTTGTCGCTTGCGACACCGACGCCGAGCCGCTCAACCTGCAACCGGCCTACCAGTACAGCGAAGAGTACTACGCCAACCTGCGCGCCTACAAGGAGAGCGACCACTCGATTTGCTACCTGTGGTTCGCCGACTACGGCGTACCCTCGTCGCCGGCCTACCGCTTCGCCGGCATTCCCGACAGCGTCGACATCGTATCGCTCTGGGGCGGTATTCCCAAGAAGGGAACGCTCGACTACAAGGAGATGTGGGAGATGCGCAACAAGAAGGGTACGAAAATCGTATCGGTGACCATCATCCGCATCATGAACTTCCTCGAGGAGCTGGGCATTACGTCGGATGATGTCTACAACGACACGACGACCATCGACCCCGAGGGTGTATATCCCGACTGGTGCGTACTGTTCGGCAACAAGCTGCTCAACGAGATGTGGGACAACAACCTCGACGGTATCGACCTGGACTACGAGCCGGAAGGTGCCCCCTGTCGGGCGACCGCATGACCACCTTCATCAAGTATCTTGGCCTGTTCATCGGCCCGCAGGGTGCCGACCCCACCAAGCTGCTCATCATCGACCACTACGGACAAGTTCCTCCCACCGAGTGTGAGCCCTACACCAACCTGAAGGTGCGTCAGGCCTACAACACCACCATCTCGGACTACTCGTTCGACGCCGGCTGGCCCAACGAGAAGCAGGTCTTCGCCGAGAATATCGGTGACAACTGGGCAACGGGCGGCAACATGGAGCAGCAGGCTGCGTTCCAGCCCTCGTCGGGCGGTCGCAAGGGCGGTTTCGGTGCTTTCCACGGCCAGCGCGACTACAACACCAACGACTCGGGCGCCGACAAGGAGATGCCCTACGGCCACCTGCGCCGCGCCATTCAGCTGCAGAATCCGGCCATCATCAAATAACCCTAAACCGAATGAACCATGAAAAGAATCGCTAAATATAGCCTTGCAGCTCTCTCGGGAGTTCTGCTGCTGGCCGGCTGCGAGGAGTTCGAAGAATTCCAGACGACCATCGGCGCTCCCGACAAGCTGATATACACCCAGACCGGAGACAATAACCTCTACACGGTTCAGGTCAAGCATCGCCCCACCGGCTCGACGGGCGAATTCTCGGCCAAGTTCCCCGTGCGCAGCAATACCACGCAGCACGGCGACATGAAGGCCACGTTCGCCTACGACGGCTCGCTCGTAGAGGAGTACAACGAGACCAACGGCACCACCTACGAGGTGCTGCCCGAGGAGTACCTCCTGCTGGAGAACGCCACGCTGACGCTCCCGAGAACGCACAGAGCTCGATTGACTCGATTACCGTCTCGCTGACGGGCGACCTCTCGCTGCTCACCGCACGCCGCTACCTGGCTCCGCTGCGCATCACGTCGAACAGCATGAGCTCGAGCGAGGAGCTCGGTACGGTTTACGTGGCCGTTGAGACCGAGGTGAACCTCATCCGCACCATCGAGTCGGCTGACGACATGGTGGGCTTCCCCGCAACGGGCCGCTCGCAGTGGAGCGCCGACTGCAGCAACTACTCCTATCTCTTCGACGGCAACAGCTACACGTCGGGTACGCTGCCCGGCGGAAGCCCACGACCATCGACATGAAGGAGACGCAGCTGGTGACGGGTCTCTGCGTGGGTTCCTGGAACGCCAACATCCCCATCTCCATCGAGTACAGCCTCGACGGCGAGACCTACTCGCAGGCCGGTACGCCCATGAGCGGTGAGTATGTGACGGACAACTCGCAGACCTACGTGGCCTTCTACGACTACTTCGAGGCCCGCTACCTGCGACTGACCCCCACGTCGGAGATTGCACTCGCCGAGGTCAACATCTACAAGATTGACAGCGAGGAGCCGACCCTCTACACCATCGTAGGCAACGAGAACCTCATCAGCGGCAAGGTTGTTCACCGTCCCATCGGTTCGACGGCCGAATTCGAGGGTGCCTTCAGCGTCTACACCACCCATCCTTCGGAGAGCGGTTACTCGGCAACGCTGACCTTCGACGAGTCGCTCGTGGCTGCCTACAACGAGGCCAACGGAACCACCTACGAGGTACTGCCTTCGGAGTACGTTCAGCTGACCAACTCGACGCTGCAGATTGCCGCTAACGAGAACAAATCGGATGATGAGGCCACCGTTGCACTGACGGGTGACCTGTCGAAGCTGACCGCAACCCAGGGCTACTTGGCCGCCATCAAACTCAGCTCGTCGTCTGCCGCCGCCAGCGAGAGCCGCGGCGTGGTTTACCTGCTGGTCAAGACCGAAACCAACGTCATCCGCCCGATTGAATCCTCGGCCGACATGGTGGGCTTCCCCGCAGGCGGACGCAGCAGCTGGACGGCCGACTGCCAGGATTACGCCAACCTCTTCGACGGTGATACCGGTTCCTCCATATCGCTCGATAACGCGGCAGGCAACTCCATCACCATCGACATGAAGTCCAAGACGCTCGTTACGGGCATCATGTTCTCGTGCAGCTCGCTGTCGACCATCTCGTTCGAGTACAGCGTCGACGGCAACGAGTACCTCACCGCCGGAACTCCCACCTCGGACGAGTGGGCAACGGCCAACGAGACCTGGAGCAGCAGCGACTACTACGTATCCTTCTACAACTACATCGAGGCCCGCTACCTGCGCATCAACTTTGACCTCTCGTCGAGCAGCTGGTACAAGACCGTAAACGAAATCGACGTATACCAGATTGAAAGCGAGGAGCCGACCCTCTACGCTCTCTGCGGCAGCGACAACGTACTGACCGGCAGCGTGGCTCACACGCCGAGCGGCTCGTTCAACGGTGTCAACGCAGCATTCGATGTCTACACGACGGTATTCTCGGCCAGCGGCTACACCGTGACGGCTTCGGTTGACAACTCGCTCATCGATGCCTACAACAGCGCCAACGGCACTTCGTACAAGGCCATCGACGAGGCTCTGGTGAAGATTGCCAACAACCCCGGCACCATCGAGGCCAACGCCAACAAGACCACCTCGCAGTTTGCCGTATCGCTCGAGGGCGACCTCTCGGAGCTGACCGACAAGAGCGGCTACCTGATTCCGGTGACCTTCTCGGCCAGCGGCGCCATCACCTCGTCGAGCCGCGGTGTGGTTTACGTGATTGTAACGCCCGTTGAGGAGCTCTTCCGCAGCAACTTCACGCTTGCCGACATCGAGGGCTCGCTCGTCGAGGACCGCTCGGGTTGGACCATCGAGGGCGAATCGGACCTCTACAACGAGAGCTACGACCACACTTCGCTGCTCGACGGTGACGGCAACACCTACGTCCGCACGTGGGGCGGTCCGGTAATCTTCAAGATTGACTTCGGCGAGGTGCTCGACGTAACGGCCGTTTCGCTGCTGCCGCGCCAGGATAACAACTGGTACAAGAACTATCACCCGCACACGATTCTCATCGAGTACAGCGAGAACGGCGAAACGTACAGCGAGCTGGGTGCTGCAACCTCGGGTAGCGGCCAAATCGTAACGCTCGACGGCGCAGCCCACGCAGCCCTCTACGGCAGCCAGAAGATACGCTATATCCGAATCACGGCATCCTACAACAGCAACATGGGTACGGCCGAGTTCAATGTTTACAGCAAATAATCGCACACAACCATGAAATTCAATAAGATTCTTTCCGCAATGGCTCTGGCCGCCACGATGCTGGCCACCGGATGCCACAAATCGCTGGAATACTCCGACGTGGTATTCTTCACCGGCACGGAGAGCTCTCCCGTAACCAACATGTACGTCGACGGTCCTTCGTCGATGGGTGTCACGGTGACCTCGTCGTGCAAAATGACCTCCGATGTCGACGTCACGCTGGCCATCGACCCGGCAGCCGTCGATACCTACAACGCACAGACCGGTGCATCCTACAAGATGCTGCCGGAGGGGAGCTATCAGCTCTCCTCCGACCGGGTGACCATCAGCGCCGGCAGCAACGTGTCGAGCTCCGCACTCTTCGAAATCACCACGATGGAGGACTTCGAGGACGGCGCTCTCTACTGCGTGCCTCTGAAAATCACCAGCACGTCGAACGGCATGGGCATCCTCGGCGCCTCGCAGACGCAGTACGTGCTCATCAACCAGATTATCACCACCAAGTGCGTCAACCTCGAGCAGTCGTGGTACTTCTCCGTACCGTCGATGATGGGCGACGCCTCGCTGAGCGACATGGGCGTCTGCACGATGGAGTGCCGCGTCTTCATGAACAGCTTCTACTCGGCCTCGTCGAACCCGGGCATCGCCTCGGTTATCGGCGTCGAGGAGAACTTCCTGCTCCGCTTCGGTGATATCTCCTGCGACAAGAACCAGCTGCAGTACGCCGGCCGCGGTGCTTCGGTAACCTCGTCGACCCACTTCAACACGGGCCAGTGGTACCACATCGCCGTTGTCGACACGGGTTCGGAGCTGACGCTCTATATCAACGGCGAGGCCGACCAGACGCTCGACTCTTCGACCAAGAGCGCCATCAACCTGGCCTGGGACTACATGGAGGGCTTCCACATCGGCCGTTCGGAGCGCGGACGTTACATGAACGGCTGCGTGAGCGAGGCCCGCGTATGGAACCGCGCGCTGACGAGCGTCGAGCTGAAGAACAACCAGTGCTACGTAAGCCCCGACTCGGAGGGTCTGGTTGCCTACTGGCGTCTGGATGAGTCGGAGGACGGCTCGACGGTCAAGGACCTGACGGGTCACGGCTACGACGCCGTATCGTCGAAGGGTTCGATTACCTGGTTCGAGAACATCAAGTGCCCGGTTGTGGAGTAATCCGTCCGGAGCCAACGAACAACTACCGGGAGGATGCGGCGCTCGGCCGCCGCATCCTCCTTTTTTTAAAAAACTGCCAACCATGCATTACAACCTGCTGTACCGTACACTTCTGCTTGTGCTTGCACTGGGCTTTGCAACGACCCTCCGGGCACAGACCGCCCGTATCCTGAGGTTCGAACAGCCGACGATGGACGTCGGCCGCATCAAGGCCTCCGACGGCAAGGTCAAGCTGCGGTTCGTCTACACGAACATTGCCGATGCCCCGGTCAGCATCCTCACGGTCCACTCGCAGTGCGGTTGTGCCGTGCCCGAATACTCCAAGGCCCCGGTTGAACCCGGCAAGCAGGGCGTCGTCGAGGTGACGCTCGACCCCACGGACCTGTTCGGCGAACAGAAGCGCGGCCTCACGGTGGTCGCAACCAACGGCTCATACCGGAAATTCAACACTCTGATGATACTCGGCTACGTGGAAGGGAACATGACGGAGGAGGAGCTCCGCTTTCCCAACGAAGTGGCCAAAGGTCTTCGTACCGACGTGAAGGCGGTCGGCATGCGCCTCTCCAAACGCGGAGAGAGCCCCGTACGCACCTTTACGCTCTGCAATACGTCCGAGGCCCCGATGCGGCTCAACTGGAGCGCCAGCTCGCCCGACGTACAGGCTGAAATCCCGGCCTACCTTGCGCCCGGAGCGCGCGCCGAAGCGGCCGTACGCGTCGCAACGGACGGAAAACCTTCGGGTCCCTATACGGATACGCTCTATATCAGGCTTTACGGTGAGCTCTGCGCACCCCTCCTGCTGAAGGGTGCCGTAGAATAGTGCGCGGAAATCTGCGACAAACCCACTGCCTTCGGAGAAGACAGGAGGCGGCCCGGCAGAATCAAATTGCGAAAAGCTCCGTTTTTCTTTTGCCTCTGCGCTCGCCTTTCACTATCTTTAGAGAAGACAGGAGGCGGCTCGGCAGAGTCAAATTGCGAAAAACTCCGTTTTTCTTTTGCCTCTGCGCTCGCCTTTCACTATCTTTCGGCGACAAAACGCCGTACGTACCTTAAAGAAATACGTTGCCGTCCGCACCCGAACTGCGGCGCCCTTCCCGGAATTATCTGAACGGGAGCGCATGCCTGCGGCCGCGGACGACGCCAAACGAACCATGCGCTGACCCGCATCGGCACGAGTGGTCACGGCTCCCCTCCCACCCCGGCACGCTCCGGAACGGAAACATGCGGCCCGACCCGTGCGCCTCGCTGCGAGGCTCGTCCGAAAGACGGCGTCACGCTTCAGCCACAAGACCGTTAATGGCTTCGGTCACCCCACCTTGCGTGGGGACCGGCAGAGGGGACCCCGACAACATGCCGCATCAACCCATGGTGAGGGATTTGAAAATAAGGGTGGCTGCAGGTCGGAGGTTCCCCGAATCCGGGCTCGCCCCGTCGGGAACGGTCCGGCTCATCCGAAACAACAAAGAAAAAAACACGATAACTGACCAACGATGAAAACCCTGAAAACCCTGATGGGAGCGCTGCTGCTCGGGCTGGGCTCCTGCCAAACGACACCGCTCTACCTCGATGCGACACAGAGTCCCGAGGCACGCGCCGCCGACCTGGTGCGGCGCATGAGCCTCGAAGAGAAGGTCGGGCAGCTGCAGTGCCCCTACGGCTGGGAGACCTACGAACGCCGCGGCGACTCGGTGCTGCTGACCGACCGCTTCCGCGAGCTGGTCGACGAGCGCCACATCGGCATGTTGTGGGGCACCTTCCGCGCCGACCCCTGGACGCAGCGCAACCTCGAGACGGGGCTCTCGCCCCGCATGGGCGCCGAGCTGGCCAACCGCATGCAGCGCTACGCCATCGAGCACAGCCGCTGGGGCATTCCGCTCTTCCTGGCCGAGGAGGCGCCCCACGGCTTCATGGCCATCGGCGCGACGGTCTTCCCCACGGCACTGGGACAGGCCTCGACGTGGAACCCCGAGCTTATCCGCCGCATGGGGCAAACCATCGCCTCGGAAATCCGCACCCAGGGAGCCCACATCGCCTACGGGCCGGTGCTCGACGTGGTGCGTGACCCCCGCTGGTCGCGTACCGAGGAGTCCTACGGCGAAGACCCGACCCTCTCGGCCGCCATGGGACGCGCCTTTGTCGAGGGTCTGGGCTCGGCCGACCTGAGCCAGGAGGGCCACGCCCTCTCGACGCTCAAGCACATCGCCGCCTACGGAGCCTCGGACGGAGGCCAGAACGGCAGTGCCAACCTGCTCGGCGAGCGTGAGCTGCGCCGCACCTTCCTGCCGCCCGTCGAGGCGGCCGTCCGGGCGGGCGCCCGCTCGGTGATGACCGCCTACAGCTCCATCGACGGCGTTCCCTGCACGATGAACGACTACCTCATCGGCCAGGTGCTCCGCGGCGAGTGGGGCTTCGAGGGCTTCGTCATCTCGGACCTCTTCAGCATCGAGGGACTCTACCAGACGCACGGTGTGGCCACGTCGGTCGACGACGCGGCACGCAAGGCGCTCACGGCCGGAGTCGATGCCGACCTCTGCGGCGAGGCCTACCTCACGCTCATCGAGTCGGTGCGCAAGGGACTTGTCGACCCGGTGCTCATCGACCGGGCTGCCGAACGGGTGCTGCGGCTCAAGTTCGAGATGGGTCTCTTCGAGAACCCCTACGTCGATGCTGAGGCCTGCACGTCGGGCAGCGACGCCCACCGCCAGACGGCGCTCGACGCCGCGCGCCAGAGCATCGTGCTGCTCGAGAACAACGGCGTGCTGCCCCTTCGGACGGAGGTGGGCACGGTGGCCGTCATCGGTCCCAACGCCGACAACGTATACAACCAGCTGGGCGACTACACGGCCCAGCAGTCCGACGGCGTGACGACGCTGCGCCGCGGCATCGAACGGCTCATCGGAGCCGACCGCGTCCGCTACGTCCGCGGCTGCGCCATCCGCGACCTCTCGTCGGCCGAAATCGACTGGGCGGTCGATGCGGCACGTCGCTCGGATGTCGTCGTGGTGGCGGTCGGAGGTTCGAGCGCCCGCGACTTCGACACGGAATACCTCGCCACGGGAGCCGCCGTGGCCTCGACCCGCAGCCTGAAGGACATGGAGTGCGGCGAGGGTAACGACCGCGCCTCGCTGGCGCTGCTCGGCCGACAGGAGGAGCTGCTGCGCGCACTCGAACGGACCGGCAAGCCGCTGGTGGTCGTCTACATCGAGGGACGCCCGCTCGACATGCGCTGGGCCTCGGAGCATGCCGATGCACTGCTGGTGGCCTGGTATCCGGGCCAGGCCGGCGGCGATGCGCTGGCCGAGGTGCTCTTCGGACGCTACAACCCCGCAGGACGTCTCCCCGTCTCGATTCCCCGCACCGAGGGACAGCTGCCCGTCCACTACAACAAGCTCGTGCCGGCCAACCACGATTACGTCGAACTGGAGGCCACGCCGCTCTACCCCTTCGGCTTCGGCCGCAGCTATACGCACTTCGAGTACGGCGACCTCGAGGTCGAGACGCTCGGAGCGGACGACTACCGCATCCGCTGCACGGTGCGCAACACCGGAGCACGCGACGGCGAGGAGGTGGCCCAGCTCTACATCCGCCATCTGGAGGCGCCGCTGGTGCAGCCCGTACGCGAACTGAAGGCATTCGAACGCGTCGCCATCCCGGCCGGTGAGGCGCGCGAGGTGGAGTTCCGCCTCACGCCCGGCGACCTGCAGATTATCGGCCGCGACTACCGTCCGAAGAGCTACGAGGGACGCATACGCATCGAGGTGGGACCCTCGTCGGCCGAGCATCCGCTCGTCGACACGCTCCGCGTATGCTGAGCCGGGGCAGGATTCCGCCGGCTCTCCGCAGGAGCAGGCCGGGACGGAGCCCGCACCCGCCGGTCAGACTCGCGACAGACATTGCGGCCCGGACCGTCATTCAGCCCTGAGGCAGACGGGTCCGCCCGATGGAACGGGACGGCCGGAGTGCACAAAAAAAGCGGGAGACTCTCCAGAAGAGTCTCCCGCTTTCCGTTTCGGGTGATTCCGTTGGGATTCGAACCCAAGACCCACAGCTTAGAAGGCTGTTGCTCTATCCAACTGAGCTACGGAACCATCGCCAACCGCCTCAAGGCGATTTCGGGATGCAAAATTAATACAAATCCCCCGATTCTCCAAACGTTGGCCTCATATTCGGACCGCGCGGGGAGCGGCGGCCCGCAGCCCGCGGTCAGCCGCAGCCTCCGCGGGGGTGCCGGGCGACGCCGCGCCAGCCGACTTCCGCCGTTCGTCGCCTTACGACTTCCGCCACAGCCTGCCGCCTGCCGACCTCTGCCGCAACCCGTCGACTTCCGCCGCCTGCCCCCCGCTATCCGCCATCCGCCGCAACCCGTCGCCTCCCCGGCAGGGAATGCATCCGGAGCCGGCGTGCCTCCGGGAGTTTTCTCCGGGAGGAGAGCGCCGGCGCGCAGGACCGTGAGGCGCCGAGGAGGTCGGACGAGCCGCATCCGACGCTTTTTCAACGAATTATTTTGCCATCCGAAATATTTTGCCTACATTTGCAGGCTTAAAAGCCCAAAGTGGGTGAGCGTTTTATTAATTTTAATTTTATAGCAAATGGCTGTTAAAATTCGTCTGGCACGCCATGGCAAGAAGGGTTACGCCTTCTACCACATCGTTGCCGCAGATAGCAGAGCGCCGCGTGACGGTAAATTCATCGAGAAGCTGGGTACCTACAACCCCAACACGAATCCTGCTACGATTGACCTGAACTTCGAGAAAGCTCTGGGTTGGTTACTCAAAGGCGCACAACCTACGGATACTTGTCGGGCAATTCTCTCGTACAAGGGCGTAATGTACAAGAAGCACCTGCTGGGTGGTGTCGCCAAGGGCGCATTCACCGAGGCTGAAGCCGAGGCTCGCTTCAACAAGTGGCTCGAGGCCAAGGCCGGCAAGATTGAGGCCAAGAGCAACAAGCTCGCATCGGATGCCAAGTCGGCCCAGAAGGCCCGTCTGGCTGCCGAGGCCAAGGTCAACGAGGAGCGCGCAAAGGCCATCGCCGAGAAGAAGGCCGCTGCCGAAGCCGCTGCCAAGGAGGCCGCTGAGGCTGCTGCTGCCGAAGCTCCCGCCGAGGGCGCCGAGGCTCCCGCTGAGGCTTAATCGCAGGTCTCTCTTTCGAAAACGCCCGGTAACTCTCTTCGGAGATTTATCGGGTTTTTCGTTTCCGGCAGGTCCGGCGGACAAGGCCCCGTCCCGGACGCCCGCCGCCACAACCCCATGCCATCACACACCAAAACACCCCTACCATGCTTGTTCCCGCCGGCAGAATCAACAAACCCTTCGGCACCGAGGGCGGACTGATGCTCTCGCTCTATGCCGACTTCCCGGAGGAGTTCACTCCGCAGCAGACCCCGCTTTTCGTCGAAATCGACTCGCTCGACGTACCGCTCTGGTGCGAACGCTTCGAACGGCGAGGCATCTCGGGCGCCGTCGCCTCGTTTGCCGACTTCGATACGGAGCGCCGCGCGGCGGAGCTCGTCGGTCTCGAGTTCCGCATCGAGAGCGGCGAGCGGGACGACGACGAGTTCTACCTCGAAGACCTCATCGGGTTCCATGTCGAGGGCATCGAGACGCGCCACGAGGCCGAACCCCTCCATTTCGAGGGCCGGCTGACCGACTACTACGACAGCGAAGCCAACCCGCTCTTCGAACTGGAGACGGGCGGACGACGGGTGCTGGTCCCAGCCGTCGAGGAGTTCATCGCCCACATCGACTTCGAGCAGCGGAGCGTGAAGCTCGTGCTTCCCGAGGGTATGACCGACCTCTGAGGGCGGAATCCCGCACCGATACACCTGCGGGGCAGACGGTCGCAGCCGTCCGCCCCGTCGGCGTTTCGGGTTGTTGAATATTTTTCGTAATTTCGCAACCGGCAGCGCATACCGACAGCCTGCCCCAAACGCGACATCCATGAAACGAATCCTCGCACTATACGCCCTGGTCCTGCTGCTGAGCGGCTGCTCGGCACCGCAGCCCGAAGGCGAAGCGCTTATCGTCCACCGCATCCGTCTGGTGCGCGAACTGCGCGACGAGGCGGGCCGCCGATGGCCCGCCCTGCTCCGTCCGCAGTGCGACGTGCCGATGCTCTACTACACCGACTCGGTCTGCTATGCCGTAAACCCGACCCGGACCCTCCGCGACAGGCTGGCGTGCCGCCCGATGCACGAAGAGGAGGGTTTGAGCATCTACAAGTGCGCCCGCGTGGATTCGCTCCCCTTCCACATGCATACGTGCCTCACGTTCGACGATTCGACCCGCTTCGACTACCGCTCGCCCGTCCTGCTCTGCAGCTCGCCCGAGACCACGGCGCAGTTCGTCGCCGGGACCGATTCCGACGAGGCCTGGGCGCTCATGGCGCTTCACGAGTACACCCACGGCTTCCAGCTGATGCACCCCGAGTTCGTGCGTGAGTTCGAGCAGCACTGCCTCGACTTTCCGCAGGGCCCCTTCCGCCGCCACTACCAGGGTACGGACTGGCTGCGCAGACTGATTGACCGCGAAAACGAGGCGCTGCGCGCTGCTCTTGCGGCCGGCGACACCGCACGCCGCGACTCCTGCCTCCGCCTCTACCTCGACACCCGCGCCGAGCGCCACGAACGGATGCTCCGCTACAACGACCCACGGATGGTCGAGGCCGAACGCCTCTACGAACTGATGGAGGGGACGGCCCGCTACGTCGAGGCCACGACCGGCCTCCGCCTGGGCATCTATACCGAGCAGGACACCTGGCTCGACGACCCGGTGCGGACGACCTACTTCTACGCCACGGGCTACAACCTGATGCGGGTGCTCGAGCTGCTCGGAGCCGACACCTCGCGCCTCTTCACGGAGCCCGGGCTCGACCTGACGGGGCTCCTCGTCGAAACACTCGAACGACAGCAAAGATGAAACGTGTTGTAATAGGACTCTCGGGCGGCGTCGATTCGTCGGTAGCCGCCTACCTGCTCAAGCAGCAGGGATACGACGTGGTGGGACTCTTCATGATTAACTGGCACGACACCACGGGCACACTCGAGGGCGACTGCCCGTGGCACGACGACCGCCTCTTCGCCGAGCTGGTCGCGCGCCGGCTCGACATTCCGCTCCACGTGACGGACCTCTCGGCCGAATACCGCCGGCGGGTGGTCGACTACATGTTCTCGGAGTACGAGCGGGGCCGCACACCCAATCCCGACGTGCTCTGCAACCGCGAAATCAAGTTCGACGTCTTCATGAAGGAGGCCTTCCGCCTGGGGGCCGACTACGTCGCCACGGGCCACTACTGCCGCAAGGCCGAGGAGGTGCGCGCCGACGGCGGCACGACATGGCGGCTGCTTGCGGGCAGCGACCCGGGCAAGGACCAGAGCTACTTCCTCTGCCAGCTCTCGCAGGAGCAGCTGCGCCCGGCGCTCTTCCCCGTAGGCGGGCTGCTCAAACCCGAGGTGCGGCGTATCGCCGCCGAGCAGGGGCTGGCCACCGCCAAGCGCAAGGATTCGCAGGGAATCTGCTTCGTGGGCAAGGTCGACCTGCCGCTCTTCCTCCAGCAGAAGCTGGCCGCACGGCGGGGCAACGTCCACGAAATACGCGCCGAGTGGCCCAAATACGCCGGCCGGCCTACCCCTCCCGCCCCCGGCACCGAACCCACGACCGAACAGCTTGCGGCCCTGGCCGAGCCGTGGCACTACACCGTGCGCGACGGCAAGAAAATCGGCGAACACAACGGCGCCCACTTCTATACCATCGGCCAGCGCAAGGGGCTCGGCATCGGCGGCCGCCGGGAATCGCTCTTCATCCTGGCCACCGACGTCGAACAGAACGTCATCTATGTCGGCGAAGGCGATGCCCATCCGGGCCTCTACCGCCACGCGCTGCACATCCGCCCCGAAGAGATGCACTGGGTCAACCCCACGCGGGAACTCGCCCCGGGCCGGAGCGGCCGCTTCCGCGTGCGGATACGCTACCGCCAGCCGCTTCAGGATGCCACGCTCTACGTCCGCGACGAGGGCGGCTTCATCCTCTTCGACGAGCCGCAGCGGGGCATCACCCCGGGCCAGTTCGCCGCCTGGTACGACGGCGAGGAGCTCGTCGGCTCGGGCGTCATCGACCGATAAGCGCCCACGGCTTCAGCACCTCATCCCCGCAACATGAAGTTCCGCACCGAAATAGAACCCTTCAGCCTCGGCACCGACATCGACTACACGAGCCGGATGCTGGCCCTCGGTTCGTGCTTTGCCGAGCTCATTCCGGCCCGGCTCGCACGGGCGAAGTTCCGCATCGAGGCCAACCCCACGGGCGTACTCTTCAACCCTCGCTCCATCGCCTCCACGCTCGGCCGGCTGCTGCGCGCCGAGGCGGTCCGCCGCGAGGAGCTCCGCCGCTCGGCCGACGGCCTATGGTTCCACTACGGATTCCACGGTTCGTTTTCGCACACGGAGGCAGACGAGGCGCTCGAGGCGATGAACGAGGCCGTGCGGCGCGGCGCCGAGGCGCTGCGCGGAGCCGACACGCTGCTGCTCACCTTCGGCACGGCGTGGGTCTACGACCACGGAGCAGAGACGGTGGCCAACTGCCACCGCCAGCCCGCCTCGGAGTTTGTCCGCCGCCGGCTGACGGTCGACGAAGCCGTCGAGCCGCTCGCCCGGCTGCTCGAGAGAGAGCTTGCGGACAAGCGGGTCATCGTGAGCGTAAGCCCCGTGCGCCATACGGGCGACGGGCTGGCGGGCAACTCGCTCAGCAAGGCGACGCTGCGGCTGGCGGCCGAGGCGCTTGCGGAGCGTTTCCCGGAGCGGGTACGCTACTTCCCCGCCTTCGAGATGGTGACGGACGACCTGCGCGACTACCGCTTCTACGCCGACGACCTGGTTCACCCCTCGACGCAGGCGGTCGAATATGTCTGGGAGCATTTCGTCCGGGCGGCCCTCTCCGAACGGGCGCAAAGACAGCTGCCCGAGGTCGAACGGATTGTCCGGGCGGCCGAACACCGGATGCAACACCCCGGAAGCGAGGCGTGCCGCGACTTCTGCCGCCGGCAGCTCGCCGCCATCGAGGCGCTCCGCGAGGTCGATTTCACGGCCGAGCGGGCTTATTTCGCTCGCTTTTTGAAATAAAAAGCGTAAATTTGCCTCCCGGTTTTCACCCATACGCAATGAAACGATTCACCATCCTGCTCGCCGCATTGCTGCTGGCCGCCGCCGACCTTGCCGCGGCCACACGCCCCCGACTGGTTGTCCAGATTGTCGTGGGCTCGATGCGCGCCGAGGACCTCGACCGCTATGCCGCCAACTTCTGCGACGGAGGGTTCCTCCGCCTGCGCCGCGGCGGCACCGAATACGCCGACAGCCGCTACGACTGCCAGCAGACGACGACCCCCGTGTCGCTCGCCACGCTCACCACGGGCGCCATGCCCTCGACCCACGGCGTGGTCGGCACCCGCTGGCAGAACTACACCGAAAACCGCACCGTCCATCTGCTCGCCGGCCGCCAGGGGAACGGCCCCTACAACCTCATCGCCCCGACGCTGGCCGAGACCATGGAGCGGCAGCTCGAAGGAAGCCGCCAGGTCACCATCGCCGCCGAGGCCACCTCGGCCGTCGTGATGGCGGGCAAGGGGGGCGAAGCCTACTGGCTCGATTCGCTCACCTGCGGCTGGAGCTCGTCGACCTACTACCTGCCCATCCCGCCCGCATGGGTCGAGCGCGGCAACCGGGAGCGGTTCAACAGCTCCTACCTCGACGAAAGGTGGCGCACGCTGCTCTCGCCCGACGACTACGTCAACACACGCCGCAGCGACATCGAGCTGGCCGGCATCCAGCGCCAAAAGGAGCGCATCCGCACCGTCGACGGAGCACCCGAGCTGCACACCGACCTCGACCGCATGCTCTACACCCCGGCCGGCAACACCGCCGTGCTGGGCTTCGCCAAGCAGGCCATCGCACAGTTCCGCCTCGGAGCCGACGAGACGCCCGACCTGCTGAACATCTGCCTCGACTCCTCGCGCCGCATCACCGAGGCCTACGGGCCCGAATCGGTCGAAGCCGAGGACATGTACTACCGGCTGGACCGCGACCTGGCCGACTTCCTGACCTTCCTCTTCGCGCAGGTCAAGGAGGGCAACGTCACGGTGGTGCTCACCTCGGACCACGGCACCAGCCCCTCGTACGACGCGGGCCCCGAGCCGCTCGAACGCTTCAACACGCGGCAGTTCGAGGTCATCGTCAACAGCTTCCTCAACGCCCGCTACGGCTCGGGCAACTGGCTGCTGGAGTTCAGCAACAAGTGCATCTATCTGAACCACAACCTCGTCTACGAGCGCGGTCTCGACCTGGCCGAGGTGCAGAACGAGGTGGCCATCTTCGCCATGCAGTTCCGCGGCGTATCGCACGCCCTCTCGGCCACCGCCATGCGGACAAGCTACTTCGGCAGCGGCTATGCGCAGCGCATGCAGAACAGCTTCTACCCCCGCCGCTCGGGCGACGTCATCCTCAACCTGATGCCCGGCTGGATTGAGGAACGCGAACGCTGCCGCTCGTTGTCCGGCTCGATGTACGGCTACGATACCCATGTGCCGCTGCTCTTCTACGGCACGGGCGCCGGCATGACGAAGGTGAAACGGAGAGTCGACATGACCTCCGTCGCCCCGACGCTGGCACGCCTGTTGGAGATTACGGAACCGGCCGCCTCCGAAGGCAGCATACTTCCGGAAATCGTCGATTTGTAATTCAACCGTTATGACCATGGACAAGATACAGGAGGAAATCATCAAGGAGTTCGCCGTATTCGACGACTGGCTCGACAAGTACGACTACCTGATTTCGCTGAGCGATTCGCTGCCGGCCATCGCCCCCGAACACCGCACCGAACAGTACCTGATTCAGGGCTGCCAGTCGCGCGTTTGGGTCGACGCCCGCTGCGAGGAGGGCAAGGTGTGGTTCTCGGCCGACAGCGACGCCATCATCACGCGCGGCATCATCGCGCTGCTCATCCGCGTCCTCAACGGCCGTACGCCCCGCGAAATCCTCGACACGGAGCTCTACTTCATCGACGCCATCGGACTGAGCGCCAACCTTTCGCCCACCCGTTCGAACGGGCTGCTGGCGATGATTAAACAGATGCGGCTCTATGCGCTGGCCTTCGAGGCCCGCGAACACGAGCACCACGCGTAGTTTCCCCCCATAAGATTGTTTTTCCACCATGACACCCGAAGAGATTCTCAAGGTCGAAAAGGAGATTGTCCTTACGCTCAAAAATATCTATGACCCCGAAATTCCGGTGAACATCTACGACCTGGGACTGGTCTACGAAATCGACTACACGCCCGACGGCGTGGCCAACATCCGCATGACACTCACGGCCCCCAACTGCCCGATGGCCGACATGCTGGTCGAGGATGTCAACATCCAGGTGGGCAAGGTCGCCGGAGTGAAGTCGGTCAACGTGATTCTGACGTTCGACCCCGTATGGGACAAGAGCATGATGTCCGAAGAGGCGCTGCTCGAACTCAACATGCTCTGACGATGGCCGGCAGCGAGCGCGAAGAGCGGATGCTCAACCGGCTGCGGGCCGGAGCCGGAAACTGCTGCTGCGGCGAACACATCGCCGCCCTGCTACCGCTGCACCGCAACGAGCTCTACACGGCCCTGCTCTTCGACCGCCTGCAGCGCAAGATGCGCACCGTGACGGAGCTTTGGGAGGAGTCGGCCCAGAACTGGAACCAGACCTTCTATCTGATGTACTTCCGCACGCTGGGCGACCGGACCAACCAGGCCGTCTATCTCGAACTCGCACGGAGGGTCCCCTACCGCATCGTGCTGCGCGAAAGGCTGGCTCCCCATGCCGTCGAGGCGATGCTGCTCGGATGCTCGGGCCTGCTGGAGCTCTACCGCGACGACACCTACACGCTCGACCTGCGCCGTTCGTTCGAATACCTCGCCTCAAAATACACGCTCGAGCGGCTCGACGCCTCGCAGTGGGAGCTTGCCGGAATCCGTCCGGCCAACCATCCCGTGCTGCGTCTGGCCCAGGCGGCCGAATTCTTCGCCCAGGACGAGTTCATCATGGACCGCGCCATGGCCTGCCGCAACGAGGACGACGTACGGCGGCTCTTCCGCATCGAGGCGTCGGAATACTGGCGCACGCACTACGTTCCGGGAGCCGCAAGCGACGACTCGCCCAAGCGGCTGGGCAACTTCAAGGCCAACATCATCGGCATCAACCTGGTCGCCGTGCTGCAATACGCCTTCGGCTGCTACTCGGGACAGGAGACGCTGCGCGACCGCTCGCTTACGCTGCTCGAACGGCTCGATGCCGAAGACAACCGCTACATCCGTTCGTGGCGCAGCGCCGGAGTGCCGACTCCCCGCAACGCCTTCGAGACGCAGGCGCTGCTGC
Source organism: uncultured Alistipes sp. (assembly GCA_900542505.1). GTDB lineage: Bacteria > Bacteroidota > Bacteroidia > Bacteroidales > Rikenellaceae > Alistipes > Alistipes stercorigallinarum. The sequence continues at coordinate 57,726 of UQNV01000004.1, read as the reverse complement.
AGCTGGCTACCGAATACTGCGCCGCACGACGCTGTGCGGAGTGTCCGCTGGGCCGACGGCTGCTGCACCGGCTCTCCGAAAAGGCCGAGGCAATGCCATGAAACGACTCGCCGCGCTTCTGCTCCTCGCCGCACTGGCGATGTGCGGCCCGTTTGCCCCGGCCCAGACCCGCCGGCCGCTGGGAATCGCCTTCTACGACCTCGACGGGCTCTACGACACCATCCCCGCGCTCTTCTACGACGACTCGGACCATACGCCGCAGGGACGGCTCGTATGGAACACCGAACGCTACCGCCGCAAAATCAGCCGCACGGCCGCCGTCATCGACTCGATGGCTCTGCCCCTCGTGGCGCTCTACGGCGTGGAGAACGAGGCGGTCGTCCGCGACCTCTCGGCCGCCTGCCTCGGCGACTACACCTATCTGCACAGCACGATGAATGCATTCGACGGGCTGGACTTCGCGCTGCTCTACTACGGAGACCTGTTCCGGCCCACAGAGTCGGAGCAGCTGCGCGACTGCCTCTACATCGAGGGCATCCTGCGCCGCGACACCGTAGGGCTGCTGCTGAGCCGCAACCCGCGCATGGCCGAACGCTTCATCGCCGAGCACCGCAGCGAGCGCCCCGCCGTACGTCTGCTCGTCATGGGACGTATCCCGTCGCATGCGGCACGCAGGTACGGGCTCACGGAGCCTCTGCGCAGGGCCGAAAGGGCCGGACGGGGCAACGTACGCTATCCGAACGGCAGCTGGTACATGCGCGACCGCATCCTCGCCGACACGCTCTTCGAGGTATGCGGCGCCGACGTCTACGCACGGCGCTTCCTCTTCGACGAACGGGGCACGGGGCCGCTTCCGACCTTCTCGCGGGACCGCTACCGCGGCGGGTGGAGTTTTTCGCTGCCCGTATTCATTTATGTGCGCTGATTATTTGGTTTTCCCGAAAAGTTTTCCTATATTCGCTTTCCCAAACGAAAAGGGGAAATCGTGAATTGCGGCGTGTGAAACATGACCGCAATTTTTCGGCTATATGAATGACCCGAAATGAAAAATTTTATTATCTTTACGTATATAAACTCAAAAACAAATCATATCATAAAACATCATTACTATGGCAGACGTTAAACGTGTCTATACCTTCGGCAACAAAGAGGCCGAGGGTAATGGCAAAATGCGTGAATTGCTCGGCGGAAAGGGTGCCAACCTCGCCGAGATGAACCTCATTGGCATCCCCGTTCCTCCGGGCTTCACCATCACCACGGAGGTATGTACCGAATACTACGCCCACGGCAAGCAGACGGTCATCGACCTGCTCCGCCCCGAGGTGGAGAAGGCCATCCAGAACATCGAGCGGCTGACCGACCGCAAGTTCGGCGACAAGGACAAACCCCTGCTCGTATCGGTACGTTCGGGCGCCCGCGCCTCGATGCCCGGCATGATGGACACGATTCTCAACCTCGGTATGAACGACCATGCCGTCGAGGCCATCTCGAAGCTCTCGGGCAACCCCCGCTTCGCATGGGACTCCTACCGCCGCTTCGTCCAGATGTACGGTGACGTGGTGCTCGGCATGAAGCCCGCGTCGAAGGAGGACCACGACCCCTTCGAGGTGATTATCGACGAGCAGAAGGAGCTGCGCGGCGTGAAGAACGACACCGACCTGACCACAGACGACCTGAAGGAGCTCGTCCGCAAGTTCAAGGAGGCTGTCAAGAAGCAGACCGGCGAGGACTTCCCGACTAACCCGTGGGACCAGCTCTGGGGAGCCATCTGCGCCGTCTTCGGTTCGTGGATGAACGAGCGCGCCATCCTCTACCGCAAGCTCAACAACATCCCCGCCGAATGGGGTACCGCCGTATCGGTTCAGGCCATGGTATTCGGCAACATGGGCAACAACTCGGCAACGGGCGTTGCCTTCTCGCGCGACGCCGCCACGGGTGAGAACATCTTCAACGGCGAGTATCTGATTAACGCCCAGGGCGAGGACGTCGTGGCCGGCATCCGCACCCCGCAGCAGATTACCATCGAGGGCTCGAAGCGCTGGGCTGCCGCCCAGAACATCTCCGAGGAGGAGCGCAAGGAGAAGTACCCCTCGCTCGAGGAGGTGATGCCCGAGGTATACAAGGAGCTCAACGAAATCCAGCACCATCTGGAGCAGTACTTCACCGACATGCAGGACATCGAGTTCACCATCCAGGACGGCAAGCTGTGGATGCTGCAGTGCCGCAACGGCAAGCGTACGGGCGCCGCGATGGTGAAGATTGCGATGGACATGCTCCGCGAGGGCCTCATCGACGAGAAGACCGCCGTGCTGCGCTGCGAGCCCGCGAAGCTCGACGAGCTGCTGCACCCCGTCTTCGACAAGACGGCCATCAAGAACGCCAAGGTGATTGTCAAGGGTCTGCCCGCATCGCCCGGCGCCGCAACGGGTCCGGTGGTATTCTTCGCCGAGGATGCCGAGAAGGTGCTGGCAAAGACGGGCCAGAAGGCCGTGCTGGTACGTATCGAGACCTCGCCCGAGGACCTCAAGGGCATGCTCGACGCCGCCGGTATCCTGACGGCCCGTGGCGGTATGACCTCGCACGCAGCGGTCGTTGCCCGCGGCATGGGCAAGTGCTGCGTATCGGGCGCCGGCGAGCTGCAGATTGACTACAAGGCCCGCACCATCGAGGTGAACGGCTACACGGTCAAGGAGGGCGACTGGATTTCGCTCAACGGCTCGACGGGTGAGGTTTACCTGGGCCAGGTGGCTACCAAGGCTGCCGACCTGAGCGGCGACTTCGGCAAGCTGATGGAGCTGGCCGGCAAGTATGCCGTGCTGAAGGTTCGCGCCAATGCCGACACGCCGAAGGATGCCGCACAGGCCTTCGCATTCGGTGCCGAGGGTATCGGTCTCTGCCGTACGGAGCACATGTTCTTCGAGGGTGACCGCATCAAGGCCATCCGCGAGATGATTCTGGCCGACGACGAGGCCGGACGCCGTGTGGCGCTGGCCAAGCTGCTGCCCATGCAGCGCGGCGACTTTGAGGGTCTGTTCAAGGCGATGAACGGATATCCCGTGACCGTCCGCCTGCTCGACCCCCCTCTGCACGAGTTCGTGCCCCACGATGAGAAGGGTCAGCGCGAGATGGCCGAGGAGATGAAGGTTCCGTTCGAGGCCATCGTTGCCAAGGTCGAGTCGCTCGCCGAGTTCAACCCCATGCTGGGTCACCGCGGCTGCCGTCTGGGCAACACCTATCCCGAAATCACCGAGATGCAGACCCGCGCCATCATCGAGGCTGCCATGAACGTCAAGGCTACGGGCATTCCCGTGCATGTCGAGATTATGGTGCCGCTGGTGGGCAACCACAAGGAGCTCCGCTACCAGAAGAACATCATCGACTCGACGGCCAACGAGGTATTCAGCGAGCGCAACGACCGCATCGAATACATGGTCGGTACGATGATTGAGGTGCCGCGTGCCGCCGTGACGGCCAACCAGATTGCCGAAGTAGCCGAATTCTTCTCGTTCGGTACCAACGACCTGACGCAGATGACGCTCGGTTTCTCGCGCGACGACATCGGCAAGTTCCTGCCCATCTACCTCGAGAAGGGCATCCTGAAGAACGACCCGTTCCAGATTCTCGACCGCAACGGTGTCGGCCAGCTCATCCGCGAAGCCGTCTTCAAGGGCCGCTCGGTACGCGAGAAGCTCAAGTGCGGTATCTGCGGCGAGCACGGCGGCGAGCCTTCGTCGGTTGAGTTCTGCCACTACGCCGGTCTGAACTACGTCAGCTGCTCGCCCTTCCGCGTGCCCATCGCACGTCTGGCCGCAGCCCACGCAGCTCTGAACCAGAAGTAATCCCAATCCCTCGCAGCGGACCGCAAGGTCCGCACGCGAAGAGATGTGACGAAAGCCCCTGCATCCTCGGATGCAGGGGCTTTTCGATGTCATGCGGTAAGATGTCATGCGGCGCACTGAACAGGACATCCGCCCGAACCTGCACACGTACACGCCCGATTGCCATGCGAGGAGCCGCAACAGGCGCCCCGCCGCGGCAAGACGAGGAGCGAGGCCGACGGCACGCCTGGCACATTTCATGCGGTGCTCCCCCCGAAAACGGGATACGGTCCGCTCGGGAACAGAGACGAGGCAGTGCTCTATTGGTTGATAAAAAAGCGCTGTTCGTTGAATTTATTTTGACGATACACTATTTAACACTATATTTGAATTGGCAAGCATAATAAAAACAACCTTTACCATGAAAAAAATCATTCTTACTATCGCCATCATGCTCTGCTCGGCTTCGATAGCATCTGCTCAGGATGCCGGGAAGTGGGCCATCGCCCCCAAAATGAGCATCTACACCAATACGGGTGACGCCGTCATCGGTCTGGGCGCATCGGGCCGCTACAGCATCACGGACAACTGGCGCATCGAACCTGCCATTGCGGCTCTGCTGCACAACCACTGCTCCATCGACGTAAGCTGCGACGCCCAATACCTCTTCCACATCAGCGACTCCTGGGCGGTTTATCCCTCGGTCGGCCTTACGGGAAACGACATCGGCAAGTGGGCCTTCGGTATGAATATCGGTGCCGGCTGCGACTTCCGCGTAGCCAACAACTGGGACCTGACGGCTGGTCTGAAGTGGCAGCCCATGTTCGACGACCACCGCACCAATCCGGTCGTTATCATGATTGGCGGCTCGTACCGCTTCTGAGAACAGGTACAACGACACAAAAAAAGACTCTTCTGCACTGCAGAAGAGTCTTTTTTTTCGCATTCGGTCCTTCGCCTGACAGGAGTGCCGGACCGGGAGCATGCGGGCTCAAAAACCGCCCTTCGCCGGGCCATCGTTCAGCGCCCACGGCGTCTACTCGGCCTCGTTGCAGCGAATCATCTCGAAAATCCGGAAACCGACGGGCGCATACGCGCGCCAGGCCCGGCGCCGCGCCTCATAGCGATAGGCCCGACCGCCCGAATAGAGCGTCACGCTGGCTTCGGCCTCCGCATCGAAGAAGCGGTAAAACGGTTCGACAGCGGCCTCGAGCGAATAGCGGTGGACCCACTCACGCTTCGACGGCTCGACGTAGAATCGCTTGACGGGACCCGATATCGTCGTCCGTCCCGAGCGGAAGCAGACCGAATCGAGCGGGGTGGGCTTCCCCATCCGGAAGGTGAAATTGAGCGTCGCCCGTCCGTCGCGCCCCGTTTTGTAGGTGATGTCGAAGGTCAGGTCGCCCGACTCCTCCCGCTCGAAGAGCGTCACCGGGAGGGTGTGATAGATGGTTCCGTCCTCCTCCTGGCGCACCACATAGCGGTCGCGGATATCCTGCGCACGGAGCGCCGACACACACCCGGCCAACAGCAATGCCGTCAGCAGCAGCGCGCGCCTAATCACCGTAGACAATCACCGTATAGATGGTATAGACACCCACGTAGGACTTCGCCTGGTAGTCGACGTGGTGGATGCGCGTGATGCCGGCATCGCGTGCAGCGGTCTGGATGCTCGCATCGCCCAGCGCCACCAGACCGACATAGCCCTTGACCTCGGCCGTGCCGACCTTGCTCGAACCGGCATTGCCCGTAACGGCCATACCATCCTTCACATCGGTATAGATGCCGCCGACTACCGGCGACTTGACACAGCCGGCGCAGGCCAGTGCGACCAGAGCGGCAGCAAAAAACTTCTTCATAGGTTATTTGGTTTTATAGGCGCAACGGTACTTGCCCTTGGCCAGATTCAACAGTTTTCCCTTGAGCAACTGACGGCGCAGCGGCGAGATGCGGTCGGTGAAGACCTTGCCCTCGATGTGGTCGTACTCGTGCTGGATGACCCACGCCTTGAGCCCCGTGAATTCCTCGTCGTGCTCGACGAAGTCGGTATCGAGGTAGCGCATGCGAATCGAGAGCGAGCGCGACACGTCGGCATAGATGCCCGGGAAGGAGAGACAGCCCTCGCTGTAGCTCTTCTTCTCGTCGGAATATTCGTAGATTTCGGCATTGACGAACGCCCGCTTGTAGTCGGCGCACGCAGGGTCCTCCTCGGCCCAGGGGGTGCAGTCGACGATGAAGAAGCGGATGTTCTTGCCGATTTGCGGGGCGGCAAGTCCCACACCGCCGGCCTCCTCCAACGTGAGGAACATATCGCGCTCGAGCTGCTTGACGTCGAGCGTATCGGGCGTAAGCGGCGCACAGGGCTTGCGGAGCACCTCGTCGCCGTAGACAACAATCGGATAAATCATCGGTTGAATTCCATGTAACTTTGCAAAATAATCGTGGCGGATATCTTATCCACCAGCGCCTTGTTGCGGCGCGCCATGCGGCCTATGCCGCTCTCGAGCATCGTCCGATGCGCCATCACCGAGGTGAAGCGCTCGTCGTGGAAGCAAACCTCCTTGTCGGGATAGGCCCGGCGGAGGCGGGCGGCCAGCGGCTCGACGTAACGCCACGTCTCCGACGGCGTGCCATCCATCTGCATGGGTTTGCCCAGCACGATGGTCGAGACCTCCTCACGCGTGAAGTAGTCGGCCAGCCATCGTTCGAGCTCCTTCGTTTCGACGGTCACCAGCCCTCCGGCAATGATGCGCAACGGGTCGCTCACGGCAATCCCCGTGCGCTTCGTTCCGTAGTCTATGGCCAGAATGCGTCCCATGCCCACTCAGAGATTGAAGCCCGCCCAACGGTCGAGCCAACCGCTCAGCAGAAGCAGTACGCCGAGGAGTGCGCCCAGCAGAAAACTGCAGAGCGCAACCATCCACAGACGGCGCCTTTCCTTGGGAGAACGGGCAGTCATCGGCCTACAGATTCAGTTTGCGGAAGAGCTTGCGGTAGGAGCACTCCTCGTCGACCATCCGGTAGAGTGCGTCGATGGCGATGCGCTCCTGCTGCATCGTGTCGCGGTGACGCACCGTCACGGTGTTGTCCTCGAGCGTCTGGCCGTCGACCGTAACGCAGAAGGGCGTACCGATGGCATCCTGACGGCGGTAACGCTTGCCGACCGAATCCTTCTCGTCGTAGACCACGTTGAAGTCGTACTTGAGCAGGTCGACAATCTTCTGCGCGACCTCGGGCATGCCGTCCTTCTTGACGAGCGGCAGGATGGCCACCTTGACCGGCGCCAGCGCGGCCGGGAGACGCAGCACTACGCGCGAATCGCCGCCCTCGAGCTGCTCCTCGGTATAGGCGGCCGACATCACCTGCAGGAACATGCGGTCGACGCCAATCGAGGTTTCGACGACGTAGGGCACGTAGCTCTCGCCCGTTTCGGGGTCGAAGTACTGAATCTTCTTGCCCGAGAACTTCTGGTGGTTGCCCAAGTCGAAGTCCGTACGCGAGTGGATACCCTCGACCTCCTTGAAGCCGAACGGGAAGTTGTACTCGATGTCGGTTGCGGCGTTGGCATAGTGGGCCAGCTTCTCGTGGTCGTGGAAGCGGTAGTTCTCGTCGCCGAAGCCCAGCGCGCGGTGCCATGCCATACGCGTGTTGCGCCACTCGTTCCACCACTGCATCTCGGTGCCGGGGCGAACGAAGAACTGCATCTCCATCTGCTCGAACTCGCGCATGCGGAAGATGAACTGACGTGCCACAATCTCGTTGCGGAAGGCCTTGCCAATCTGGGCGATACCGAACGGGAGCTTCATGCGGCCGGTCTTCTGGACATTGAGGAAGTTAACGAAGATGCCCTGGGCCGTTTCGGGACGCAGGTAGATGGTCGAAGCGCCCTCCGAGGTGGAACCCATCTGCGTCGAGAACATCAGGTTGAACTGACGCACCTCGGTCCAGTTGCGGGTACCCGAGATGGGGCAGACGATTTCGCAGTCGAGGATAATCTGGCGCATCTCCGCAAGGTCGTTGGCATTCTGCGCCTCGACGAAGCGGCGGTGGATTTCGTCGCGGCGGGCGGCCGTCTCCACCACGCGGGGCGACGTCTGGCGGTACTTCTCCTCGTCGAACGCCTCACCGAAACGCTTGCGGGCCTTTTCGACCTCCTTCTCGATTTTCTCGTCCTGCTTGGCCAGCCAGTCCTCGATGAGCACGTCGGCACGGTAGCGCTTCTTCGAGTCGCGGTTGTCGATGAGCGGGTCGTTGAAGGCGCTCACATGGCCCGAAGCCTCCCACGTCTTGGGGTGCATGAAAATCGCCGCATCGATGCCGACGATGTTCTCGTGGAGCTTGACCATCGAGTCCCACCAGTAGCGCTTGATATTGTTTTTCAGCTCGACGCCGTTCTGGCCGTAATCATAGACGGCACCCAGACCGTCGTAGATTTCGCTCGAGGGGAATACGAATCCGTACTCCTTGCAGTGAGCGACCAGCTTCTTGAAAAGTTCCTCCTGAGTCATAGTATTTTGATTTTACCTGATTTCCGAATTACAAAAGTACAAAATAAATGGCAAATGCCGCTTGCGGCCCCCTTTTTTTCGCCACATAATCGAGAACGGGCGCATTGCCCCGCAGCCGACCCGCCACAACAGGCGCCGAACGACACGGCACCGTTGCCCGATAAAGGGAAGGGGACGAGGGCGCTCCTCCGGTCCGACAAGGCCGAAGGGCCGATTTCCCGCGGGAAATCGGCCCTTCGCCATATCATCGGACGCCGGAAGCAGGGAGCTTCGCCACTCCGTTCACAACAACCCTTCGCGCAGGAACGAATAGTCCCCCTCGCGCGAAATAATCAGATGGTCGAGCAGCCGGATATCGAACAGTGCGGCTGCGCGGGCAATCTTGTCGGTAAGCGCACGGTCCTGTGCACTCGGCTCGGCGGCACCCGACGGATGGTTGTGAATCATTATCAGCTGCGTGGCAAGCAGTTCGAGGGCCCGCTTGACGATGAGCCGGTGGTCGACCACCGTCCCCTGGACGCCTCCCTGGCTGACCCGCTGCCGCTCGACAATCCTGTTCGACGAGGTGAGGTAGAGCACCCAGCACTCCTCGTGGGCAAGATGTTCGAGCCGGGGACGGAACAGGCGCACCACGTCGTCGCTCGTGGCGATGACGTCGGTTTCCTCGGCGCGGCTTTCAGCCACCCTGCGGCCGAACTCGGCCGCAGCCAGAAGCTGCAGCGCCCGGCTGCGCCCCAGACCGCCCGTCATACGCAACCGCGCAGGCTCCTCGGCGGCAAGGGCCGCCAGCGAACCACCGCAGGCGCGCAGCACCGCCGCAGCCAGTTCGGGGTCGCCGACCAGAAGCGTCAGCAACTCCCCGTCCGTCAGCGAGGCGACACCCCGCGACAGCGCCTTGTCATAGAGCGGTTGCATCATGGCTGTCATTTCGCCAAACGGTCGAATTTATCCAGCAGCGAGGCGCAATCCTCGTCGCTCATCGAGCACGAGACCGACCGCGCGGCACGCTGCTCGGCCTCCTTCTTCGATTCGCCGGCGCCGTGGCCCACCTCCAATCCGTCGATGAGCACCGTGGAGCAGAAGAGCGGCCGGCTCGAGGTGTACCCCTTGTCGTGTCCCGTCTGGAAGTGAATCGTATGGTGGTTCTTCTGACACCATTCGATGAGGCGGCTCTTGAAGTCGGTCTCCTCGTCGGTCAGCTGCTCGAGGTCCAGATGGCGGTAGTATATCCGGTTGATGAGCAGCCGGTTGACGAAGTCGTACCCCTGGTCGAGGTAGACGGCCCCCATCATCGCCTCGAAGGCATCGCCATAGATGTGCTTCTGGGCGAAGTTGCCGCTGCTGTTCGAAATCACGTGGCGGTCGAGACCGATTTTCACCGCAATGCCGTTGAGCGACTGACGCGAGACGATTTTCGACCGCAACTGCGTCATGAAACCCTCGTCGCGCTCGGGGAACTCGATGTAGAGGTAGTCCGACGTCACGGCCTCGATGACGGCATCGCCCAGGAACTCGAGCCGCTCGTTGTTGATGGGCGTACCGTTCTCCAAAACAAAAGAAGCTGACTTGTGAATCAAAGCCAGCTTGTAGAGTTCGATGTTATGCGGGATGAAGCCCAGCATATCATCGACGATTCTGTAATAAGACTTGTCCCGTCCGAAGTTTCTTTTCAGAGGGCGAAGCACGAAATCCAGCATCGCACAACGGTTCGGGCGGTTAGAGCTTGCGGAAGATAACCGTCGAGTTGTGACCGCCGAAACCGAACGTGTTGCTCAGCGCACACTTCACGTCACGCTTCTGCGGCATGTTGAGCGTGAGGTTCAGTTTCGAGTCAATCTCCGGGTCGAGGTTCTCGCAGTTGATGGTCGGAGGCACCACGCCGTGCGTGATGGCGAAGATGCAGGCCAGTGCCTCGACGGCTCCGGCGGCACCCAGCAGGTGTCCCGTCATCGATTTGGTCGACGAGATGTTGACATCGTATACATGGTCGCCCAGCACGGCCGCTACGGCCTTCAGCTCGGGAAGGTCGCCCGCAGGGGTCGACGTTCCGTGGACGTTGACGTAGTCAATCTCATCGGCCGTGATACCGGCATCCTTCAACGCGTCGCGCATCGCCTTGATGGCACCCTTTCCTTCGGGATGGGGCGCCGTGAAGTGATAGGCGTCGGCCGAAGCTCCCCCGCCGAGAATCTCGCAATAGATTTTCGCACCGCGGGCCTTGGCGTGCTCGTACTCCTCGAGAATCAGTGCTCCGGCACCCTCGCCGATGACGAAACCGTCGCGGTCCTTGTCGAAGGGACGCGAGGCATGCGTCGGGTCGTCGTTGCGCGTCGAAAGCGCCTGCATCGAGTTGAAACCGCCCACGCTGGGCTCGTTCACAGCCGCTTCGGAACCGCCCGTCACCATGACGTCGGCCTTGCCGTAGCGGATGGCCTCCATGGCGGCAATCATGCCGTGGTTGGAGGAGGCGCAGGCCGACACCGTGCAGTAGTTCGGACCCATGAAGCCGTACTTCATGGAGATGAAACCGGCTGCGATGTCGGCAATCATACGGGGAATAAAGAAGGGGCTAAACCGAGGAGTCATCCCACCCTCGGCATAGCCCAGACACTCATCGAAGAACGACTTGAGTCCTCCGATGCCCGAGCTCCAGATAACGCCCACCTGCTCCTTGTCCACGGTATCCAGGTCGAGACCCGAGTCCTCGACGGCCTGCGTGGCCGCGATGAGGGCATACTGCGTGAAAAGGTCGTACTTGCGTACCTCCTTGCGGTCGAAATACTGGGACGGGTCGTAATTCTTTACTTCACACGCAAACTTCGTCTTAAACTTTTCGGCGTTGAAATGAGTAATCGGTGCGGCACCGCTCACGCCCTTTTCAAGGTTGGAAAAATACTCCTCAACATTATTACCGAGCGGGTTGATAGTACCGATGCCCGTAACAACTACTCTTCTTTCAGTCATAAAAAATCCAAGTTTAAAGCTTCCGTGAATACCCTTTCGGGTCGATTATTTCTTGTGCTCCTCGATGTACTTGATGGCGTCGCCTACAGTCGTAATCTTCTCGGCGTCCTCATCGGGAATCTGAATGTCGAATGCCTTCTCGAACTCCATGATGAGCTCTACGGTGTCGAGCGAGTCTGCTCCGAGGTGGTTGGTGAAGCTTGCTTCGGGCACAACTTCCGACTCCTTAACGCCGAGCTTGTCAACGATAATCTCGACAACTTTGGATTGAACTTCTGACATAACTTTAAGTTTTTAGTTAAACAATTATTACTAGAAATAGTTCATGTATTTCCAACATAATTTCGCGCAAAAGTAACATTTTTTTTATTACTTTTGACAAAAGCCCCGTTTTTTTTATTCACAATTTTTTCGACATTTAGCACAATAAGCACTGGAACATATTAAACAACAACAACTTATGAAACTGCTTCTTATTTCCAACTCCACCAACGCCGGCGAAGAATACCTCCGTTACCCGCTGCCCGAAATCGGCCGTTTTCTCGAAGGCGTGAGCGAGGTGGCATTCGTCCCCTATGCGGCCGTCACCTTCTCCTACGCAGCCTATGAGGCCAAGGTGCAGGCGCGCCTGGCCGAGCTGGGTATCCGTGTGCGTTCGGTACACCGCAGCAAGAACCCCGCCCGCGAAATCCGCGACGCCGAGGCCATCTGCGTGGGTGGCGGCAACACCTTTGCGCTGGCCAAAAAGATGCAGGAGCAGGGGCTCATGCAGGCCATCCTGCGCAAAATCAAGGCCGGCACGCCCTACGTCGGCTGGTCGGCCGGCAGCAACGTCGCCTGTTCCACCATCTGCACCACCAACGACATGCCCATCGTACAGCCCGAGTCGTTCCGGGCCATCGGCGCCGTGAAGTTCCAGATTAACCCCCACTACCTCGACGCCAACCCCGCGGGACACGCCGGCGAGACGCGCGAGCAGCGCATCCTGGAGTACATCGCCGCCAATCCGCGCCGCTGGGTGGCAGGACTGCGCGAGGGGTGCATGCTGCGCTACGAGGAGGGACGCCTCGAGCTGCTCGGCAACCGCCCGATGCGCATCTTCAAACACGGCCGCGAGCCCTTCGAGGTCAATCCGGGCGAGACGCTCGACTTCCTGCTCTGAGACCAGAACGGAAAAGGCGACATCCGGCTGCAGAGGCTCCACGCTTTCGGAGCCTTTGCGGCCGGTGATGTCCCTCTATATAAATAGGTGTCGACCCGGACGGCAGGCCCGAGCCCGACAGCAGGCTGCCGCAGCCGGCAATCCGCAACGCGGCATCGGCGTCCAATCCGGGAAAACGCCTGCCGATACGACGCCATCGCCGCATGCGCGGCGAAGAGACGACGGCACCGCAACGGCGGTCGCTCCCCCACGGCCGCACCCGGGCGGAGGCCGTCGCAGGGAGAGCCTGCCGGAGGCTTTCCGGATGGGGCGTCTCCCGAAAAAAGGCTTTCACGCCCACGAAACACACGCAGATGGAATCGAAAACGAGCGAAACAGGACGCCGGGGCGAACAGGCCACCGTCGACTACCTCCGCCGGAGGGGGTATGAAATCTGCGCCCTCAACTGGCGCGAAGGACGCTACGAACTGGACATCGTCGCCCGCACGCCGGGCGTGCTCCACTTCGTCGAGGTGAAGACGCGCCGCGCCGGGAGCCTTACCACCCCCGAGGAGGCCATCACCCCCGCAAAGGTCCGGGCGCTGGGCAATGCCGCACGTCGCTACATGGCCGCCTACGCCGTCATGGAGGAGGTGCAGTTCGACCTGGCGGCTGTCACCGCCTACGGCGACGGAAGTTTCGACGTCCGGCTCATCGAGCAGGCCATGGAGTACAACTGGTAGACGCCGACAGCAGCCGGCAGGCAGCTGTCCATCCGTCGCCGTGCGCCCGCCTGCTGCCACGCCTGTCTCCACACCCACACCGCAGCGGGCTGCTCGCCGCCCTAAGGCGAAGACCGGGGAGGAAGGGGAACGCCCGAAGTTGCGGAAGTACCGGAGGCGCCAGGAGCCCCGGAAGCAATGGTTGTGCCGGGGCGTCCGCCCCTCGGGACCGCAGCCGCCGGCGCTCCGTCTCCCGTCATGCAGCCGCCGGAAACCCCCGAGGCCGGAGATGCCGCAAAAAACCGAAAACGGAGAACCGCCGTACGAATCAGACAGATAAAAGGCTGGCAATTTTGCTTTTCCGCCAAAATATGCTACCTTTGCCGGACTTAACGGTTGCTTGTTTCCGAACCGTCCCCGCCTCCCGACCTGCCCGACGCCCCGCCGCCGGCGAAAAGAGCGTGGAAGAAGGGGCTGCCGTTCGTATGGAAACACAACAGCGTAAACGAAGATACCGATGTGGCTCTATAATTTCGGACTCATGCTCTATGCACTGGCCATCCGGCTGGTCTCGCCGCGACATCCGAAGGCGAAACTTTGGATTGAGGGGCGCAAAAATCTCTTCGAACGGATGGCCCGGACCATCGACCCCAAAGCCCGCATTGTCTGGATACACGTGGCATCGCTGGGCGAATTCGAGCAGGGGCGCCCCATCATCGAACGGCTCCGCAAGGAGTTCCCCGAGTACAAAATCCTGCTGACGTTCTTCTCCCCCTCGGGCTACGAAATCCGCAAGAACTACAGCGGCGTGGACTATATCTTCTACCTCCCGATAGACACTCCGTCGAACGCCCGCCGCTTCCTCGACATCGCCCACCCCGAAATCGCCATCTTCGTCAAATACGAATTCTGGATTAACCTGCTCACCGAACTGCGCCGCCGTTCGGTCCGCACCTACATCGTCTCGGCCATCTTCCGCCGCAACTCGATTTTCTTCCGCCCCTACGGCAGCATCTGGCGCCAGGCGCTGGAGAGTTTCGACACGATGTTCGTCCAGAACGAGGAGTCGAAGAGCCTGCTCTCCGACCTGGGATTCGACAACGTCGTGGTCGCCGGCGACACCCGCTTCGACCGTGTGGCCGAGATTGCCGCTGCGGCCAAGCACATCGAGATTGTCGACCGCTTCCGCGGCGGGCAACGGCTCTTCGTGGCCGGCTCGACCTGGGGTCCCGACGAGGAGCTGCTCATACCGCTCATGAACGAGAACCCCGACGTGAAGTTCGTCGTGGCTCCGCACGAGATGGACGAGGGGCGCATCGCCCGCCTGCTCGCCGAAACGCGCGGCGGAGGCGTCCGCTATACGCGCTGCACGCCCCAGAGCGACTTCAGCGGCGTACAGCTGCTCGTACTCGATACGGTCGGCATCCTCTCGTCGGTCTACGGCTACGCCTCGTGGAGCTACATCGGCGGCGGATTCGGCGTAGGCATACACAATACGCTGGAGGCCGCGACGTTCGGGCTGCCGCTGGCATTCGGCCCCAACTACCAGAAGTTCAAGGAGGCGCGCGACCTCGTAACGCTCGGCGCCGCACGCTCCGTCACCTCGGCCGACGAACTGCGCGCTTGGTTCGCCCCGCTGCGAGACGACGAAGAGCTGCTGCGCAAGACGAGCCGCATCGCCAAGGACTACACCACGCGCCACCAAGGGGCAACAGGCATCATCATCCGGACCATCTTCCGCAAGGAGAACTCCCGGCAATAACGGCCGGACTCCACGCCCCGGAACGTGCGCGCAAGCAAGCGGGGGGGGCTACAACACAGCACAGCAAGGCAAGGTCCCGTACCACACACAACTCCGCACGGCACGGCTCAGCTCGGCACAGTGCTACACCGCGCCGCTGCTGCACCGGACGGCGGAATGCCGCAACACGGACACGAGAACAAACAGCGAGGCTCCATCCTGCAGGATGGAGCCTCGCTGTTGCGTTGCGGAGACCACCGACGGCCTCACCCCGCCATCGGCGGCATCAACACTTGTGCGTCATGATGTCGAGCACCAGCCGGTCGGTCTCATTCATGCCGTCGCGGCCGATGGTCGTCAGGTTGCGGATACAGCGGTCGACATCCTCCTCGATGATACCCTCGACGGGGGTCACGCAGTGGCCGTCCATCGCCATCATGGCCGACAGCACGGCCGTGGAAACGCCGCTCGTCAGCTTCATCGCGCAACTGGGCTTCGCCCCGTCGCATATCATGCCCGTCAGGTTGGCAATCATGTTCTTCACGGCAGCCACCACCTGCTCGTATCCGCCGCCCATCAGATAGGTGATGCCGCAGCTCGACCCCGTGGCCGCCACCACGCAGCCGCACAAGGCCGACAGGCGTCCGAGGCTCTGCTTGATGTAGATGACCGTCAGATGGCTCAGCACCAGCGCCCGGACAGTCTGCTCCTCCGAAGCCCCGGTCTCCTCGGCATAGACCACCACCGGAAGCGTCGCGGCGATACCCTGGTTGCCGCTGCCCGAGTTGCTCATCACGGGAATCATCGCCCCGGCCATACGCGCGTCGCACGCCGCCGAAGTATAGGAGAGGATGTGGCTGAAGATGCTGTCGCCCATCACGCGCAATTCGCGCTCGCGGCGCATCGTACGCCCTACGCAGTGGCCGAAATCACCCGAAAAGGCCCGCTCGGCCGCCGCCTTGTTCAGCCGGCGCGTCTCGAGGATGAAGCGCACCTCGTCGAGCGGCGCCGTCATCGCAAAGTCCCATACGCGACGCAGCGTGAGGGGCACCTCGCCCTCCTCCTCGTCGGCCGCCGCAGCATGCCGGTTGTCGAGCAGCACCTCGCCGTCGCGTTCCACGTAGACGAAGGTCGTATGGCCGCCCGCGATGACCGCCACGGAGCGGTGCCCGTCGGCCTCGGCCTCCACCTCGATGTAGAGCTTCTCCGTGATGCCCTCCTTCAGCCCGATGGCGATGCGCTTCTGGTCGATGTAGCTGCGGCCCCGCTCGACGGCCTCGGGCGTCGTGTCGCGGAGTACCTCGAGCTGGTATTCCGAACGCCCCACAAGCGCGCCCAGGGCCACCGCAATGGGCAGGCCAATCATGCCGCCCGTACCGGGAATGCCCACCCCCATGGCGTTCTTGAGGATGTTGGCACTCAGACGGGCCGTGATTTTTTCGGGCAGAGCGCCCAGCACCTCGGTAGCACGGGCCACGCACAGAGCGACGGCCATGGGTTCGGTACACCCGATGGCGGGAACCACCTCCCGCTGGATGAGCGCAATGATGCGCTGACGTTCGGACTGAGGAATCATACGATTCGTTTTTGTGTTTTTCTGTATTGTTACAAAGATAGGAAAATTTCGCTATCTTCGCACCACTTCACATGACTCGCCGATGGAAAAGCCCGAAAACCGACCCTGGAAGGTCATCTCCAGCGAATACCTCGCCCGCCGGCCGTGGTATACCGTGCGTCACGAGTGCGTCGAACTGCCCGACGGACGCCGCATACCCGACTACTACGTCTTCGAATACCCCGATTGGGTGAACGTCATCGCCATCACGCCCCGACGCGAATTTGTCTTCGTGAGCCAGTACCGCCACGGTCTGGGCGAGACGGCCTACGAACTGGTGGCCGGCGTGAGCGAGCCCTCGGACGCCTCGATGCTCGACGCCGCCCGGCGCGAGCTGCTCGAGGAGAGCGGCTACGGCGGCGGCAAGTGGCGCGAACTGATGGTCATCGCCCCCAATCCCGCCACGCAGAACAACCTGACCCACTGCTTCGTGGCCGAAGGGGTCGAGCGCATCGGCGAACAGCACCCCGACGCGACGGAGGACCTCCGGGTCCATCTCTTCACGGAGGCCGAGGTCCGCGAACTGCTCGACCGGGGAGCCATCCGCCAGGCGCTCATGGCAGCACCGCTGTGGCGCTACTTCTGCGAACTGGGCGGGCAACCGGCCGAGAAGCCGGAGCAATAACACCCTTTTTCCGCCCCCTCCGTCAGCCCGACAGCCCAGACGGCCCCGACAGCCTCGACAGCCCGACACAGCCCCGACAGTCTCAACCGCCTAACAGCCTCAACAGTTTCAACTGTTCAACGGCCGGAGCCATGCCGGAATGCCATCCGCCCACACGGGGCCGGACAAAGACCGTAAAAAAGCGAGGAGCATCCCGATACGGGAGCTCCTCGCTTCGCTTGCCGGAGGGTCTATCGCCTACCGCCCCACGCTCTGGGCCAGAGCGAAGAAATAACGCTCCGGGTCGAGCCCCATGACCTGGAGCAGCTCGCCCGAGGCGCTGCCGCGCGTGATGGAGCGCAGGCCGTGGCCTGCCGTATAGAGGTTGACGTTCTCGGCATAACCCGCAGCATCCTGACCGCAGAGGTAACGCACATGTTCAGCGGGGATGTTACGCCCCTCGTAGACCGAGAGGTCGGCCACATAGACCAGATTGAGCGGCGCCGCCTCGACAAAGGGCTGGACACCGGCCACCTTGCGGAAATCGCCCTCCTTGACGCGCACCAGCTTGTGGGCTTTGGCATCGTAGAGGTAGATGCCTTCGGCAAAGAAGGCATAGACGCGCAGCGGGTAGAGCCCCAGCGCCGAGGGGGCGGTCAGATGGTCGTTCTCGGGACGGTTGATGCCCGCAGCGGCCCACAGCACACCCGACAGCTCCTCGAGCGAGAGGGCCTCGGGGGCGTATTCACGCCACGAACGGCGGTTCTGCAGCGCCTCGTTGATGGTCAGTCCGCTCTTGAGGTCGGGCTTTACCAGCACCACCTCGGCGGTCATCTCCACCGGAGTGCGCACTTCGGGCGTCGCCTCGGCGCTTTCGCCGGCGGCAGGACGCGAGCCGCACGACACACAGAGTGCCGCAGCGGCCAGAGCAAGGAGTTTCATCATAAGCTTCGAATATTGAGGTTTGCACAAATATACGAAAAACGCGCGAGGGTCCGGCCCTTTTCCATCGGCTTTTTCGCAGTGCGCCCCGCCAATCTTTACGGGCGGCGGGTACGAAGTCGTCCGAAAATCGCTACCTTTGCTCTACACAAGACACGCAATATGACACTCCGCGAACTTACCACGCTCTATTTCTCGCCGACCGGCACGTCGCGGCGCATCGCCGAGGCGGTGGCCGAGGGAATCCGTCACTCGAACGACATCGGGTACCAATGCCGCGACATCACCTTCGAAGCGGCTCCGCAGCGGGAATTCCCGTCCGATGCACTGCTCGTCGCCGCCGTCCCGGTCTACGGCGGCCACCCCGCTCCCCTGGCGCTGGAGCGCATGAAGGAGCTTCGGGGCCACGACACCCCCGCGGTCGTCGTGGTAGTCTACGGCAACCGCGCCTTCGACCATGCCGCAACGGAGCTGGCCGACCTCCTCGCCCAGCAGGGGTTCCGCACAGTCGCTGCCGGAGCCTTCGTGGGCGAACACTCCTACTCCACCCCCGCAACGCCCGTTGCCGCCGGGCGGCCCGACGACCGCGACCTGGCCGAGGCGCGGCTCTTCGGCGAAAACATCGGCGCGAAACTCGCCGGGAAGGGACCCGAGCCTGTCAACGTCGCGCGGCTGCGCACCCCGCGCACCCCGCTGCTGCCACTGCTGCGCTTCATCAGCTTCGTTATCGGCTACCGACGTCGCCAGAAGCGACACCCCCTGATGCTGCTTCCCCGGACCGACGCCGCACGCTGCATCCACTGCGGCCGCTGCGCCACGGGATGCCCGACGGGAGCCATCACCGCCGGCCGGGAGGAGCTGACCGATGCCGCGCACTGCATCCGCTGCTGCGCCTGTGTGAAGAGCTGTCCCGTCGGAGCCCGCAGCTTCGAGACCCCCTTTGCGGCAGCCCTCGCCCGCAGTTTCCGGGAGCCGAAGCCCAACGTCACCCTGCTCTGAGCCCCGGCTCGACACACCGTAAAAAAGGGAGGCCCGCACGATGCGGAGCCTCCCTTTATCGTTTGCAGCCGGGGCTGCGCGCTACTCCCAGTAACCGTCGACCGTCACGGGCGCATCGCCCACCTCGACCTTCATCTCGACGGGACGGTCGGCACCGTTCGTATAGCGGAAGAGGTAGCTGCGGTTCTTCTCGAGCAGGAACTTCAGCACGTCGTTCATATCCTGCGTCGGGCCTGCGGTCCGGCCGCCGCCCACCTGCAGCCCGTCGGCATTGAAGACATCGACGTTGGCCGCTACGCGGTCACCCGACTCCGAGGCGTGACGCGCATCGCGGAACATGCGGAACGAAACCCACACATGCGTTCCCTGCTTGACCTGCTCGCTTTCACGCGCCGCATAGAGGTCGACGTAGCGCTGCGAGACGTTCACCGCATGCACCTCGCGCGACGATTCGCTCCACACCATGGGGAACCAGTCACCGGTCGGGCGGAACGAGACGGCATAAATGGCATGCGTACGGTCGTCGGGCGAAGCCTTGCCGGCATCGGGAAGGAACCACGCCTCGTCGAGCCCCGCATAGTAGTACTCCGCAAAGCGCCACTCACCGTCGAGCCATACCTCGGTCCAGCTGTGGTTGCCCCGGTTGTCGTGCCAGGCCGCCGTACCGGCGAAACGCGCCGGCACACCCACCGCGCGCAGCGCATCGACCAGCAGCACCGAAAGGCCCGTACACGAGGCCATGTGCTGGCGCATCGATTCGGCGGGACTCTGGTTGGTCTTCTCGCGCAGGGTGTTGTAGTCGACCTGCACCCTGTCGCGGAGGTTGCGGTTGACCGCCTCGAAGGCCTCGCGCAGGGTCGTGCAGCCGGCTACGCACGGTGCGAAGCGTTCGTAGAAGTCGGCACGCCAGCTGTCGCGCACCTCGTCCACAACGGCGTAGGGAAGCACCTCGTTCAGGAAGACGGAGTCGGGCAGCGACTTGGCCCACGGGTATTCCTTACGCGCCAGGCAGGCGTAGTGGACATTCTCGCGCAGCAGTTCGAGCGACATCGTATCGCGGTCGCCGCGGGGCATCCAGGCAATCAGGTAGGCCATCGCCTCGCGTTCGGCACGCGGCGTCTCGCGCAGCAGCATGCGCAGCGAATCGGCACGCGGCGTCTCTTCGAGCGCGGCATCGAGCAGCGGCACATAGGAGGCGGGGATGCCCTCGCCGTAGGGATTCGTCGCACAGGAGACGCCGAACAGGGCGCCGAGCATCAGGAGCAGTAGTCTTTTCATGGTTCGAGTTGGGTTAGTATTTGACGGACAAGGGTTTCGTCCGCATCGGTTACAACGTATTCGGGCACCTCGGCACAACCGCCCATCGAGACGGCCGGATTGCGGTAGCGCATCGCGCTCTCGCGGCTGCGGCGGGCGCTGAAATGGAGGGCATCGACCCCCGTGGCGGCCAGTTCACGGGCATTGGAGGCATTGACGCCGCTGCCGGCCATGATTTCGATGCGGCCGGCCGCCTGAGCGACCAGCGCGCGCAGCTGCGCAATGCCCTCGAGCGCCGTATTGCGGCCGCCCGAGGTGAGCACACGGCGGCATCCGCAGGCGATGAGCGCCTCGAGCGCCCGCTGCGGGTCGCGCACCATGTCGAAGGCACGGTGGAAGGTCACCTCGAGGGGGCCGGCTTCACGCACCAGACGGGCCGTACGCTCCTCGTCGACCTCGCCGTCGGGGGTCAGCAGCCCCAGCACCACGCCGTCGGCGCCGCATTCGCGGGCGAAGCGAATCTCCGAGGCCATCAGGTCGACCTCGTCGTCGGTATAGAGGAAGTCCCCGCCGCGCGGGCGAATCATCACGCTCAGCCGCAGGCCGTCGAGCGACCGCGCATAGCGCAGCAGTGCGGCCGAAGGGGTGGTGCCCCCTTCGAGCGGGGCGGCACAGAGTTCGATGCGCGTCACGCCGCAGCAACGGGCCACGTCGCACGCCGCACGCGTATAGGCACAAAGTTCGGTTGTCATCATTACGGGCAAAGGGGTGTTTCGGATGTTAAAGATACGAAATCCGCCGGGCAATTCCAATCCGCACGGCCATCTAACGCAGCAGCACCGTCACCGACATGGGGCCGTGGGCGCCGAAGACGAGCGCCTGCTCGATGTCGGCCGTCTTCGAAGGTCCCGAGACGAAGCATCCGTAGTCGAAATCGGCCACCTCGGGCCGCACGACCGCCTCGTGCATCGTATCGACCAGCGCATCGCGCGGGATGACGATGAGCAGCGCCGTGGCCCCGAAGTAGAGCGCCTTGTGGCGGATGTTCTGACGAATCCATACGGCGCCGTTTTCGGCCACGCCGAAGCTCCCCTCGACCACAGCCAGTTCGACGTCGACCAGCGCACGGGCATCCTCCACCCGGTCGGGATTCATCGTCGCCCCGACATCGGGCATCGTCGAGGCTATCTGCCGCACATCGGGACAGCAGCGGCGCACGGCCTCGGCGAGCGATTCGCCCTCCTCGGCCCACACGGCCCGGCCGCCCGCCGCGGCAAGCCGCTCGGCAAAGGTGGCCGCACGGTCGTCGAAACGCTGCGGCGTGAAGTCAAACCGGGGATAGGGGTATTCGGGCATGCCGTCGCGGGCAATGCGCCCGAGAATCTTCGCTTTGCTATTCATGGTCGGTCGTTTTTTCGATTTCGCCCCGTTTCCAGAGGGCATTGAAGGTATGGGGCGCGAAGCGGGGCATGGCACGTCCCGGCGCACACCAGGGATTCATCCCGTTGTCGAGCATCCACGCCGGGAGGTGTTCGGCCACGCGGGCCAGCGCAATGCCGCCGTAGAAGCAGCGCGGCGAGCGCATGATGACATCCATCGCCTTGACGGCCGCCTTCTTGGCGGGGTCGGCCAGACGGTCGCGGTCGAGCTGCTGGCGCCAGAGGTAAATCTGCTCGCCGAGGTCGATTTTCGCCGGGCAGACATTCGAACAGGAGTAGCAGAGCGTACAGGCCGAGACGTTGCCGTGGTGGAGCGCAGGCGAGCGCAGCATCGAAAGGTTGATGCCCAGCGGCCCGGGGATGAAGTAGGAGTAGGAGTATCCGCCCGAGCGGCGATAGACCGGACAGGTATTCATGCAGGCGCCGCAGCGCAGGCACTTGAGCATGTTGCGGTGCGCCTCGTCGGCCAGCCACTCCGTGCGGCCGTTGTCGACGATGATGACATGGATGCGCTTGCCGGGGGCGGGACGGCGGTAGAGCGAGGTGTAGGTGGTCACGGGCTGCCCCGTACCCGAGCGGGCCAGCAGACGGGTGAAGACACCCAGCGCCCGCATGTCGGGAATGACCTTCTCGAGCCCCATGATGGCGATGTGCAGGTCACAGAACGAGGTGCCCAGGTCGGCATTGCCCTCGTTCGTGCAGACGGCCAGGGCGCCCGTCTCGGCGACGGCGAAGTTGACGCCCGTCATCGAGATGTCGGCACCGAGGAACCGGGCGCGCAGGTTGCGCCGCGCCGCATGGGTCAGGTACGTCGGGTCGCTGTTGCCCGGCTCGGTCCCCATTTCGCGGGCGAAGAGCTCGCCGACCTCCTCACGCCGCACGCCGATGGCCGGCAGCACGATGTGGCTCGGGGGAAGCTTGAGCAGCTGCATGATGCGCTCGCCCAGGTCGCTCTCGACGGCATCGACTCCCCGTTCGCGCAGGTAGGGGGTCAGGCCGCACTCCTCCGAAAGCATCGACTTGCTCTTGATGAGGTTGCGGCCGCCGTGCTCCTCGACCAGCCGCCACACCGTGGCGTTCATCTCGGCGGCATCCGCCGCCCAGTGGACCTCGATGCCGTTGGCCGTGGCATTGCGCTCGAAGAGTTCGAGGTAGTAGCCCAGGCGGCTGAGCGTATGACGTTTGATGGCGGAAGCCGCCTCGCGCAGCGCCTCCCACTCGGGAACCGACTGCGCCATCCGGTCGCGCTTTTCGCGCACGGCGTAAAGCGCCCGGTCGTGCCACGCCATGCGTTCGGCGTCGGCCACGAACCGCTTTGCGGCTTTGGAATGGCTGCTCATGAGTGCGAATTGAGGATTTCGACGATATGGATGGTCTTTGCAGGGAGCTTTTCGTGGTCGATGACCCCCTGCATGTGCATCAGGCACGAGGCATCGGCTCCGGTGATGTACTCGGCACCCGTGGAGAGGTGGTCGCGCACCTTGTCGCGCCCCATGGCGCACGAAACGGCATTCTCCTCGACGGAGAACATGCCGCCGAAGCCGCAGCACTCGTCGCGCCGCACGGGCTCGCGGACCTCGATGCCGTCGACCATCCCGAGCAGATCGCGCAGCTTCGAGTGGTAGGGCACGTTCAGCTCGCTCGGGGAGGAAAGGCCCATCCGGCGCACGCCGTGGCAGGAGTTGTGGAGGCTTACCCGATGGGGGAAGCGGGCGTCGAGCCGCTCGGGGCGGACGACGTCGTGGATGAATTCACAGATTTCCCAGATGCGCGAATCGACGCAGGCATGTCCTTCGCGGTGCTCCAGGAGCCGGGGGTAGCCCTCCCTGACGAAGACCACGCAGCTGGCCGAAGGGGCCACCACGTAATCATACCGGGCGAAGAGGGCGTTCATCCGCTCGGCCAGCGGCCTGGCATCCTGCTCGAACCCGGCGTTGGCCATCGGCTGGCCGCAGCAGGTCTGGTCGAGCGGATACTCCACGTCGCATCCCAGCCGAACGAGCAATTCGTAGGAAGCGCTCGCCACCCGGGGGTAGAGCGCATTGATGTAACAGGGAATAAAGAGTCCGACTTTCATCGAAAAGTTCATGTTTGTCCGAAAACCGACCTCAAATATACGCCGATTTGCGGGAAATGGTACCCGCAGGGGCAAAAAAAAAGAGGAGCCGTACAACCGGCTCCTCCGTCATCGCAGCCTCGGGCGCGATTATTTGATTTCGATGCGGCGCGAAGCGGCCACCGTCTCCTCGACCTTGCGCTTGGGAATCTCGATGGTCATCACACCATGCTCGACCTTGGCCGAAATCTTCTCGGTCTCGACGTTGTCGGGCAGCAGCAGGCTCTGCTGGAAGCGGCTGTACGAGAACTCGCGACGCAGGTAGGTGCCACGCTTCTTCGGGTCCTCCTCCTTCTGCTCGTTCTTCTTCTCCATCGAGATGACCAACTCGTTGTCGCGGTTCACCTCGACATGGAAGTCCTCCTTCGTCATGCCGGGAGCGGCCACTTCGATGCGGAACTCATCCTCGTTCTCGATGATGTTGACGGCCGGCGAAGTCGTATTGCGCTTCTCGAGCCACTCGTTGTCGAAGAAATCGTTGAAAATGCTCGGCAACCAATTCTGATTACGTCTTACGGGTACCATAGTTTTGTCCTCCTATTGTTTAGTTTAACATTTGCTTTTCCACCCGCCCCTTTCGGAGCGGCTTCGCTCATGAAATGGACAAAAGACGTGCCACGGGACAAAAGGCAGCGTTGTGACACAAATTGTCACAAATACGGACAAGCCGTCATGACAAAGGGACATTCGGAGCGACACTTCGTCGCGATTTGGCCGAAGAATCGCTACCTTTGCGGCATGAAACCCGACCAGCTCATCTTCCGCCCCGCCGTCGAGGCCGACGCGCCCCGCATTCTGGACATCATCCGCCAGGCCCAGGCCCGCATGCGGGCCCGCGGCAGCAGCCAGTGGCAAAACGGCTACCCGGCCGCCGCCGACATCGCCCGCGACATCGTCCGCAGCTACGGACATGTACTCGCCGACCCCGACACGGGGCTCGTGGAGGCCTACGGAGCCGTAGTCTTCGAGGGAGAGCCGGCCTACGAAGCCATCGACGGTCGGTGGCTGACCGACCTCCGCTACGTCATGGTCCACAGGCTTGCCGTCGCCGAGGAGCAGCTGCGCCGGGGCCTGGCGCGCGAATTCATGCGCCGCGTCGAGCAACTCGCACTCCGCCGCGGCTGCGGAAGTTTCCGCGTGGATACCAACTTCGACAACAGCCTCATGCTGAGGCTGCTCGCCTCGTCGGGATTCGTACGCTGCGGCGAAATCCACTACGGTCCCGAACGACGCGAAGCCTTCGAGAAGGTGCTGACCGACTCACAGCCGTGAGGACGACCGGCCCCGGGAGGCCCGGGAGGCCCTTCGGCGACTTAACGACACATTCCGGCGGATGCCCTCTGCCCCGCCCTCCGGGCAATGTCACGGAAGCCCCTCCGGACAAAACGACAAAAGAGCCGTCTCCTGCAGGAGACGGCTCTTTCGATTGGGACCGACAGTTGCTATTCGGCCTCATAGAGATTCATACCGGTGATATCCGTACGCGAATTGGGCGCAAGAGCCGTATAACGCACGAAACGACATGCAACGGGCTCGATAAAGCTCCAGTTCTGCGTTCCGCCGGAAACATCGAGCACACCGTGGCTCGTCCAGTTGGTACCATCCTCCGAAGTCTCAACCTCAATACTTGTCGGGGCATAGTACGAACTCCAGTGCGTAGTTCTGGCTCCGGTCAGCGTATGGGTCGCACCCATATCGACTGCCACCCACCAGGGAGCCGTATTCGAGGCGATATCGCCGCCGGCCGTACCCTTCAGCACGTTGGCATCTCCCTCCATACCGTCCATTTTGGAGCAAACCCAGTTGGTGCGGTCAATCTCCACCGAGTTTTCGGGTGCTTCGGCCACGAGATTCAGATAGGCATTCTTCGTGATGGCAAGCGTCAGCAGGTTCTGACGTCCCAACTCCACACCGGCAGTCTGAGCTACGGAAACTGCTACCGTATACTCGACCTTGGCACGATTCTCCGCCTCGAAACTCCAATCGGGAACCGAAAGGGTTATGGGAGCCGAAACAAGCTCTCCGGCCGGGATGGTCACCTCCGGCAACGACAGCTCAACCTCACTGCCGGGCAGCGTTTCGCTGGTAACAACATCAAACGTGAAGGTCAAATCCTTCGACGAAACCTTGTTCAGACCCACGCTGAACACAAGCGATGCATCGCCGCTGATGCCTTCGGCCGTATGGGAGAGTGTCACAGCCTTGTCGAGAATTCCGAGATGCTCGGGCACCAGATAGGCATAAGTTGCCGACCATGAGGTGTCGCCTTCGTCGTCGCTGCAGGCCGCAGCCCCCACACCGAGGAGGGCTACAGCTGCAAACGCCATGTATTTCCAATATTTTTTCATGTTCGTTCTCAATTTACATTACCGTTAATGACTATTTGCCGTCGAAACGCTGGTTCTCACGCCAGGTCAGCGAAGCGCTGGCATGGGCATGACGACCGTTCTTGGTGCAGTCGCTGCAGATGTCGCCGCTGCCTTCGTCCATACGCCAGTATCCTACCATGTCGTCGGTCGGCGTAATCGAATAGAAACGGTTCGACTCAATCTGGCTGGCCGTGATGCACTTGTTCCAGAAGCGAATCTGGGCCATCATACAGTTGTTTCTGAAGTACTGCACGCCCGAGCATACCATCTGGAGGTAGTTCACCGGCACGGCACCGCCCTTGGTCTGGAGCGTTACGTCCTTCACACCGTTGACGTAGATTGTCAGCAGACCCGCCGTATCGTAGGTGAAGGCCACGTGCGTCCACGTATTGGGCGAGAAGTGCGTCACGGTGTTCACCTGCGTACCGCGCAGCTTAATCTGCAGCAGGTCGTAGTCAATCATGGCATCGCCGAAGCGGATGTAGATTTCATCCGAGTCGAAGAGCGCCTGGTTGTTGATGGCATAGCCGTCCATCCATACCCAGAACTCGAGCGACCACTCGCTGAGGTTCAATCCCCAGGTCTTCGCCATGCCGTTGTCGCTGCCCTCGTCGAGCGGCTCGCACTTGAGGTGAGACCTGTAGTTCATGTAGGGAGTCGACTGAATCAGCGGTTTGTCGCAAAGTACCAGATACTTCGACGACGTAGGCAGCGAGCCTACCTGCGACGAGACGACGCGGAGCGGAAGCGCATACTGCGCGCCGTCCTCGGATTCGAAGGGTTTCACGGTGACAATCATCGATTCACCGCTGGTGAAACCGGCCTGGATAACGCCCTCGGAGGGCATGGTGTAGTACTCGGCCGGAAGCACCTGGTAGCTGCTCGCATTGGCCTCGTTGTAGCTGTCGAGCACTGTCTGGTCGATTTCGAGCCGAACGTTGACGTCTGCCCCGAGCATCCGCGAAAGCGACGGAGTGAGGGTCACGGTAACATCCTCGGCGTCGACCGTAATCTTGCTCGACATCAGGCCCTTGGAGTCGAATGCCTCCTTGATGTAGAGCCCGTTGTCAATCGTATCGTAATTGGCATCTTCGCACCCCGTACCCAGCACGGCCGCCAGGCAGAGGGCTACTCCGATATAGATTCTGTTCTTTTTCATAACCTTTTGCTCACTTTGTTATTTCATAGGAGGATTCATGATGGCCGAAGCCTCGCGCAGATAGGGATACTCAATCGTGTGTCCGCTCAGGCTGTATTCATACTCCATGTGGTAGGTGCCGACACCGCCCTTGCGATAGCCGTACTGCGACTCCCACATGGCCATACCCTTGAGCGAGTTGACCCTCTGGCCGTCCCGCGTGGTGTGGGTCACGCCGCCGTCGGAAGCATAGCTCTCGAAGTTTTCGCACCAAATCAGCTTCTCGGTAACCATCTGCTTGAGCGCCTCGTCTTCCGTAGCTTCGAGGCCCTGCAGCAGTCTGTTGTAACGCGAATCAAGATTCGAGTAGGAGCTGCAGGCATAAGCCTGGATGATGTAGTAGTCGAAATAGTCGCGTGCATCGGGGTGCATGTTCTGCGGCTCACCGTCGATGACCAGCAGACGGTCCGTGCCCGACTTCGGGCCGAGGTACTTGCCCAGCTCCTTGATGAAGGTGAGGAAGTTCGTACGCTGGCGGTTCGTTTCGGGATTGCCAGTGTCACCCAGAGCGGGACCTGCGATGTTGCCCGGAGCGCCGTAGTTGGCCTCGTAGTCGAAATCGAAGCCGTCCCACTCGTACTTGTCGATG
Organism: uncultured Alistipes sp.; assembly: GCA_900542505.1. GTDB lineage: Bacteria > Bacteroidota > Bacteroidia > Bacteroidales > Rikenellaceae > Alistipes > Alistipes stercorigallinarum. The sequence goes on along the minus strand of UQNV01000004.1, from coordinate 29,704 downwards.
GTGTCGACAATCGACTTGGCATACTTGGCAATGGCGGCGTCGATGGCGGCCTGGTCACCGTCGACCCAGCCCCAGAAGTCCTTCACGGCCTCCTCTTCGCTGGCAAAACCGTTGGCCTGCCAGTTGTCGCGTACGGACTGGGGCGTGGTCTGGTCACCGCAGTTGGCCACGATGAAGCACATCGTCACGCGCGTGCCCTTCTTGCTCTTCACTTCACGCTTGTCGGCCCACTTCTCGGGCGACAGACCGTACCAGTTGCCCCACATCGAGACGAAATCGACGCTGTCGGGAAGACCCATCAGACAGTTCACGGGCGATGCACCCTGACCGGTCCAGTTGCCGAACCATCCGAAGGTTACCGAATGGTCGGTCTTCTTCCAGTCGCGCAACTGCTGGTAATACTCCTCGGGACGAGGCTCGAAGTAGTTGTTGGGCTCCACCTCGGTCCATTTGCTGCAGCCGACAAGAAGAGCCGCGGCAAACGCCAGCATACCCAAATTCAATATTTTCTTTTTCATAGTGATTTTCTGAATCAAAGGTTTATACTCAGTTCTTCTTTGCCCACCAGAGGTCGGTATTGTCCGAATCCTGGCCGTTGCTCAGCATCGAAACGGCTACCGTCACGTTAGCATTGTTGGTCTGATACTCCGAAAGCGAGAAGCGCAGACGGCGCTGCTGACGGTCGTTGGTCACACCCTGCGTCGAGAGGTTGTTGTAGGCCGGGAAGATGTAGGGATAGCCCGTGCGGCGGAAGTCGCACCATGCCTCGAGACCGTTGGGGAAGTTGGCAATCCATTTCTGGGTGATAATCTGCTCGAGGTGCTGCTCGTCGGACGAAACGGCATCCCATGCGATGGGAATCGTACTGCGGTTGTTGTAGTTGTAGGCACTGTTCTTCGGGTCGACGTAGTTGCCCGGAGTGGCCGAACTGTTGGCAATGTAGTCATCGGCACCGGAGGCACCCACCTCGGAGAAGGCCAGACGGATACCCTCCTCATACCAGTGCTGCGCCGTACCGCCCATGTCCCAGCCCAGCAGTGCACCTTCGGCACGCAGGAAAGCGACCTCGGCAGCTACGAAGAAAGGCATCGGGGTGGTCGACGTGACGTTCCACTCGGAATACTCCGCAAAGTCGGCCTTGTTGGCACCCTGGATACCCGAGCGTACGCCGATGTAACCCTCGGTACCGGCAACGGTCACCTTGGTGAAGTACTTTTCGCGGCGCGGGTCCTCATAACCGTTCATATAGGCCGTGATGGAGGCATTCACACGGGCCTCGCCCCAGCTGTGACCCACCTGGTAGAATCCGTTGGGATAACGGCCGTCGAGGTTGTCGTAGGCGCTGTCGCTGTTCGACGTCATCACGCCGATGGGATGGTTGATGGCCGACAGGGCCTGCTGCTTGGCATACTCGGCATCGACACCCGAAATACGGATGGCCATGCGCAGCTTGAGCGAGTTGGCGAATTTAATCCACTTCTCATAGTCACCGTCGTAGACGCGGTCGTAACCCGCCATCGGACGGTAACTTGGGTCGATGGCATTGGCCAGTTCGGCGATGGCGAAATCCAGGTCGTCGAACATCTGATGCCAGGCCGTCTTCTCGTCATCGTAGGCTACCGCATACTTGCCGTTGGTCACCTGCGAATAGGGCAGCGGGCCCTGCAGGTTGAGCACATACTGCATCACGGCCACGCGGTGCAGCACCGCAAGGGCGTAGTACTGGCCCTCCTTCTCGGTGTAGTTTTCCACCTGGAAATAAGAGGGATAGAACTTGGTGTAATACCAGTCGACGGTCCATTTGTTCCAGTCGTCATCGATATTCCAGGTCGAGTAGAGCGTCGAGCGCGACCAGCTGTGCGGCGCGGTGATGTAACCGCCGAAGCAGGCCCAGAAGGTACCGTTACGCTGGAAGGGGTTCTCTTCGGGCGACGCGAAGCAGTCCTGCATTTCGGCGAAGAACTGACGGACATCGAGTGTCGTCGGCTCGTAGGGGTTGGTGTTGTATTCGTCGAAATTGCTGGTACATCCGGCAAGGGCCAGCGGCAGCAAAGCAACGCCTACAATATATTTCAATACCTTTTTCATAATCGTGGACATTTTTTTAGAATTGGAGTTTGACGCTGAAACCTAAATTACGCGTGCTCGGAAGCATGAAGTAATCGTAGCTCTGGTAGTAGTTGTTCGTCGTCGAAGCGGTCACCTCGGGGTCGAACGGAGCCTTGCAGTAAATCATCCACAGGTTGCGGCCCACGAACGAAACGGTCATGCGCACCTTGTCGTGGAACCACTTGGCGGGCAGCGTGTAGCCGAGCGAGAGCTCCTGCAGACGGACGTTCGTAGCGCTGTAAGCGTAGTAGGCGCCGTTACCGGCAATCGTCTGATAATAGGTCTTGGCATCCACCTTGCCGTAGTTGACAGACACACCGCCGTTGTCGCGCGCCTCACCCGAGCGCTTCGATACGCCGTACTGGTCGAGGAACGACTCGGTGCTCGAGAGGGCGATACCGCCGATGCGGGCCGAGAAGGTCACACCCAGGTTGACACCCTTGTACTCGAAGTTGTTGCTCCAACCCATGTTGAAGTCGGGAAGAATCGAACCCAGCTTCACGTCCTTGGCCTCCAGAGCCAGAGCGCCGGTCTGCGGGTCTACCTTGATGTTGCCGTTGGCGTCGGTAGCCAGCACGTGTGCGGCATAGACGTCGCCCATCGAGCCGCCCTCCTTCAGGATGACGCGGGCGTCGAGGTTGCCGAAGGTGCCCTGCTCCCAGGTCTCCATCTCGACGATTTCACCCGTTGCGGGGTTCACAACGCCGCCGCCCAGGCGAATCACCTTGTTCTGGTTCCACGTGAAGTTGTAGTTGGTGCTGAAGGTGAAGTCACCCCACTTGTTGTTGTAACCGATACCCATCTCGATACCCTGGTTCTGGATATCACCGCTCTGAATGGGTACATAGTCGTAACCCGACGATGCCGACAGCGGCACGTTGAAGGTCTGGTTGGTGGTGTGCGAGCGGTAGTAGGTGAAGTCGAACGAAATCTTGTTGAGGAACTTGGCGTTCACACCGACCTCCCACGACTTGGTCTTCTCGGGCTTCAGCTCGTAAACCGGATAGCGGGCGAGCGTCTCCCAGTTCTTCGACTCCTCGCTGAAGGGGTACGAAGCACGGGTGAGGAAGCGGTCGAAGGCGCTACCTACCTCGGCATACGAACCGCGCACCTTGAGGAACGAGAGCCAGCGCGGAGCATCGAACATGTTCGACACGACGGCCGAAAGACCTACCGAGGGATAGAAGAACGACGACTCCTTCGAACCGGCAAGACGCGAATCCCAGTCGTTGCGGCCCGTCACGGTCAGATAGAGCATCGAACGCCAGCCCACCTCGATGTTGGCGAACACCGACTGTACCTGGTCATGCCAGCCGGCCTGCTTGGGCTTGTACTTGGTCGTATAGTCGAGGTTGTGCACGGCGAAGAGGTTGGCATCGCGCAGGTTGCCCGCGTGGCCAATCATCTCGTAACGCTGGTCGTTGATTGAACCGCCGATGTTGGCCGACAGCGACCAGTCGTCCCACGTCTTGTTGATGTTGAGCATCACGTCGCCGTAGAAGCTCTGGTAGGTGCTCTGTTCGTCCTGATAACCACCGTTGTCACCGGCCCAGATGGCGTCCGTCGTAGCGTACTTCTTGAACGTATAGCGGTTGGTCGTGTTGTCGACCTTGGCACGGCCGGCGATATCCATCCAGTCGGTAATCTGGTACTTGAGCGTAGCGTTGTACATGTAGCGCTTCTTGTTGTTCTCACGCACCATGCGGTAGGCAATCCAGTAGGGGTTCTGCAGACCGATACCGGCCGTCGTATAGGGCCAGTACTGCTCGTAAACCTCGCGGGCGGCGTTGTAACGCTCGAAGTTGCGCACCTCGTCGAAGTTGTCACCGCGCGGGAAGAGGTAGAGCGACGTCAGCGGGTTGTAGTACTGACCCTGAGCCGTGAGGTTGCGGTCGTTCTGGATGATGTAGCTACCGCCCAGGTCGAGCGTGAGCTTGTCCTTGAGGAACGACGAAGTGTTGCGGAAAGTGAAGTTGTAACGCTCATACTTCGTGTTGGGAAGCAGACCCGTGGTATTGGTCGTCGAGGCCGATACGTAGGTCTGGTTCTTCGACGTACCCGTCGTGAAAACCACCGAGTTGATGACGTTCGTACCCGTGTTGAAGAAGTCCTTCGGGTCGTAGTTGCTGTGCTGCTTGGCACCCCAGCTTTCGAGTGCGCCGGCAACGTTCACATAGCTGTTCTGGAACTCGGGCATCATGTAGGGCAGCGAGAAGGTCGTGTTGTTCGAATAGGTGACCGTCGTCTTGTCCTTCGTTCCGCGCTTGGTGTTGATGAGCACCACGCCGGAGGCTGCCTCCGAACCGTAGAGGGCCGCTGCCGAGGGACCCGTCAGCATGTTGATGGACTCGATGTCCTCGGGGTTGAGGTCGGCTACGGCATCCGAACCCGGCTGGTCGGACATCACCGAGATGTCGGAGGCGCCGGTCGAGGTGTTGAACATCGGGATACCGTCAATCACATAGAGGGCGTTGTTGCTCTTGGTCAGCGACTTGGTACCACGCATCACGACGCGGGCCGAACCTCCGGCACCGACGGCCGACGAGTTGATGGTCACACCGGCCACCTTACCCACCATCGAATTCATGAAGTTGGCGTCCTTGACCGTCGTGATTTCGTCCGACTTAACCTGCTGTACGTTGTACGACAGGGCTTTCTCCTCACGCTTGATACCCATGGCCGTCACTACAACGGCGTTCAGGGCAGTAGCCTCCTCCTGGAGCGTCACGTCGAGCATCGTCTGGCCGACGTAGGGAATCTCCTGAGTCTGATAGCCGATGAACGAGATGACAATCACGTCTCCATCCTTGACTTTGGTAAGCGTAAAGCTTCCGTCCATGGAGGTTGTCGTTCCCGACATACCGTCCTTTGTGATGACCGTCGCACCGACAATCGGGCCGACTGCATCCTTGACGATACCCTGGACGGAGGTTCCGCCTCCGTTCTGGGCGAATGCACCGAACGTCCCGGCGACAAGAATCGCGCAGCACACGGCGAGCATTGACTTAATCGATTTCCACATAATTAAGACCGTTAAAATTAAACATAAGCATAGATGTTGATTGTTTTCTGGAAAGGCCCGTACTCGGAATGGAGCGGGAGCTTTCCGGGAATTAGGTGAGTCTTTTTTGCGTAGCGCTCAATCGATAGGCTTCATATATTTTTTATGAATACTAATAAAAATTCCCCTTGCTTACAAAAAACGAGGGTATTAAAACCGCACTTAAATAAAAAACATCACATATTATCATCAACAAATATAAATATTTTTACAACACCACACAACATATCTTATCCTAATCAGTCATTTTTTTATCGAAAAAGCCCACAACAGGACCGCTTTTTACCTTTTTCACCGACAAAAGTCAGTATGCGGACTACTCGTATTCGTGCAGAAAAGCCCCGAATGGACGACAAGATAAAACGGGAATAAACGAACGTCAAGACCAGAATACGAGGAAAGAAAAAGACAGGATGATTGAACTTCATCCTGTCTCGACGGAACGTCAACCGCCACCTACAAAGCATCGGCAACCGGGTATTCCGACCAAAATAAAAAAGGCGGGTGCCTCTTCAAGGCACCCGTCGTCTTCGGACAAACAAGTTTTTACCTTGTTAGATTAGGGACTGTCGTAAAAAGAATAAAACTTTATAATGAATTGATTGCCAATGTAATATAAAATTTGTATCTTAGCTAAAGATAAAAAGAATACCTCCAATTGCCCTAGAAAAGCCAAATTTGGAGGTATCGCAAAAATTAATCTGCATGGCTAAGGTACAAAATTTCTCTGAAATATCACCCGATCTTCCTTTCACGGAGTTCGATTTTTATGAATTGTATAGGCGGACGTTCGCGACTAGCGAGCTGGGAAAAATCAGGAAGAGGCTGCCGCTTGGTGAGATGGCAGAGAACTTTGGACTGATAAGCAAGAGCATGAGAGCGAAGAAAGGACGAAAAACATACTTCACCCCGGAGGGCAAGGTTGCGCTGATGTTCCTGAAGATGTACACAGGTCTGAGCAGCCCGAGGTTGATGGAGCATCTTAACGGCAACGTCCACTATCAGCTCTTCTGCGATGTGAGAATAGACCCGATGCATCCTCTGACGAACTACAAACTTCTGGACGACGTGTTTTCGGAACTGGCCCGCGGGCTGAAGATCCAACAGCAGCAGGAGATACTGGCAAGAGCCTGGAAACCGTACATGAAGGACCTGGACACGATGTATACGGATGCGACCTGCTACGAGAGCGAGATGCGCTATCCTACGGATGCGAAGCTTCTGTGGGAAGGAATAGAGAAGTCATATGAGATAATGTGCACTCTGAGTGCCAAGCTGAATGTGCACCGTCCGAGGACGAAGTACGTAGACGTAGAGAAGGCCAACCTGTCGTACAGGAAGCGGCGCAGGCATACGAAAGTCCAGACCAGGAAACTGACCAGACGCCTGCTCAACCTTTTGGGGAAGATACTGAAGGAGACCCGCACACTGGAGAGGGAGAATGCAGGCGCGGAGAAATTGCTGACAGCCAGACAGAAGAGCGATATTGAAATCATCACAAGAGTGTACCGCCAGCAGAAGGCCCACTTCGAGAACAACAATCCTCGCGAGAGTGTCAAGGACAGGATAGTGAGCATCAGCAAGCCGTATGTGAAGCCGATCGTGAGAGGCAAGGAAGTGAAGAGCGTAGAGTTTGGTGCGAAGTGCAACAACATCCAGGTTGACGGACTCTCATTCATCGAGAAGCTGTCATTCAATGCCTTCAACGAGGGAACCAGGCTTACGCACTGCCTGAAGATGCACCGAAAGCTCTTCGATATGGAGGCGAAGAAGGTCGGAGGAGATGCAGGCTATGCCGGCAGCGCCAACAGGGGGGTACTGCAAGGATAGAGGAATACAGACGTCATTCGTCAAGCGTGGCCGTCCGTCCTTGGAAAAGAAAGAGAACGACATCATCCGCAACGAGCTGGCGAGGGTGAGGGCAACGAGGATGGAAGGCTCGTTCGGAACGCAGAAGGAACACTATGGCCTGAAACGCATCAAGGCAAGGACGAAGTTGACCGAAATCCTGTACATCTTCTTTGGCATCCACACGGCGAATGCAGTACAGCTCGTCCGGCGGGAAGTCAACGAAATTGCCCAGGCTGCCTAATGTTCGAGGTGAGTGAGAAACGGCCCTTTCACTGGAGTATTGGCTCCAGTTGGGTCCAAAAATGAAAAAAGGGGCTCCGAAACGGAGCCGAAAATATAAAAAGATGAGTTCGATCGGAAAAATTACCGGGACAGTCTGCCGATTGACTCATAATGACGGAATTAAACGACTGTCCCTAATTACTCTTCCGCTGCCGTTTTTGCATCGGTGTCGCCCGGTCGGGGCCCTGCAGCTCGCGTGCGGGCATAAAAAAAGGAGGTTCACTCAAGTGAACCTCCTCTCTTTTTGCGTGGAATCAACTCCTACTCGCCTTAGATGTAGATTTCGCTGAAGAGGCAGTTCTGCCCCGTCGCATAGATTCTCAGGTAGCGGCATGTAACGGATTCTCCGAATGCGAAATCGAAGTTGCCGGCTGCCGGAAGCTCGATGTCGCTGCCCTGGAGCGACCAGCTGCTACCGTCGCTGCTCGTATAAATCGAGACCTTGTCGGGAGCATAGGGATCGCCCCACTGGTTCGTCGTCTTGAAGCCGGTGACAGTTACCTCCTTGCCGAGGTCAACAACAACCTCCAGGTTGTTGTAAACGTACATGTACGAGCTTTCGTCTCCATCGGTCAGGGTATCCGTTTCAGCGCCGTTGCACGTTACCGTCCAGCTCGAGCGGTTGGTCAGCTCGTTGCCCGAGGGGGTCTCCAGCGAGACGTTCTTCAGGTCGACGGGCTCCTTGTTTACGACAATCGTCAGCTCGTTCAGATTCGTCGAGAGACGGGTAATGTTCGAAGGCGTTGCTGCCGCGACGGTAATCTTGGTAGTCCACGTTTGCGAACTTACGACGTCGGTTGCATAGGACCAGTCGCCGTTGAGCGTCGTCGTTGCGGTAATCTGGCCGGCGGGAATCACAACCTCCAGGGTTTCGAAGGTCCAGGCCTCTTCGCAGTCCGACTCCATGGCGAGCGTTGCGGTGATGTCCTGCGTTGCGGGGCGCGAGAGCTTTACCGTAACGGGAACCGAAGCCTTGGCCTCGACCTCTGCGGTCGGGTGGTTGATATTGAGCGTAGCGTGGAGACGCCCAGCTTCGGGCGCTCGATGCCGACATAGATGGCACTCCATTCGTTTACTTCGGACGAGCTGTCATCCGAGCAGGATGCTCCGCCGAGCGCAAGGGCGCAGGCAAAGGCAAAATAGAATATCTTTTTCATGGACAAGGGTTTTTGGTGTTGTGTGTTTTTTACAGCAAATACTGCGCAACTCTACGGTTCGCAGTATTTGTGTTGCTGGCTATTCCGGCCAGGCAGTCTCGGTGTCGGTCGAGAGGATATTCTCCACCCAAACGGGGTCCTGCTCGGCGGTCAGCGTGTGGCCGTTGCCGGTGCAGTCCTCGAAGGTCTTGCCCTCACCGTCGTTCATGCGCCAGTAGCCAACCAGGCCCTCCGATTTGGCGCTGGTGGTGGTCATGTTGTTCTGAATCTGAGCCTCGGTGCGGCATACCGACCAGATACGGAGCTCCGAGCAGAGAATCTTGCAACCTGCCCACCACGTTGGGTCGCCCGTTCCGTGGGCATCGCTGCCGCCGCCGCCGAACCAGCCGGCGAACTCGAAGTTCGGGTCAATGGTGCCCTCCTTGCTGCCGGCGAATGCGCCGTTGACGTAGATGGTAACCTTCGAACCGTCGTAGGTGATGGCGTAGTGCTGCCACTTGTTGGGCGTAATCGAAAGCGACGGGTTGAGGAACCAGCCGTTACCCTGGAACTGAATCAGCGAGTGAGCCTGGAAGCCCGTTGCGGGGTCGTAGTTCTGCGGGTCCTCGAAGCGGAGCAGGATGTTGCTGCCGCTGCAGAAGATGTCGCGGTTGCGGTTGCCCGTGTTGCTTACCTGGAAGCGGCACTCTACGGTGAACTGGGGCAGCGAAACGGGGAAGCCGGCAGCCGACAGGCCCGAGCGTCCCGTAAACATGGGCAGCGTGGAGCTGATGATGCTCTCGGTCGTGATGACAAAGGTCGACGTCTTGGTGGTCGTCGGCATGTTGCCGTCCACGCTCTCCAGACGCAGAGGAATAGCGTAGGTCTCACCAATGTACTCGGCCGGAATCGGGTTGATGTGAATCGTCACGGGGTTGGCGCTGAACGAACCTGCCTCGATGGTAATCTTGTCGGGCATCGTGAAGATTTCCGAAGGCATCGTCACGTAGCTCGATGCCTGCTCTGCGTTGTAGGTTGCCAGAACCGCATCGTCCACTACCAGACGGAAGTCGTAGTTGCGGTCGGCCTTCTCGCTCAGGCAGACGGTCAACTGAGCCTCGGCGCCGTTGCTGGGGTCGATGGTGACCTTCGTGCTCGAAGCCGAGGTGCTCTCGTTGATGAACGCGTGGGTTCCGAGCGTTCCGTACTCGGCATCGTTACATCCCGTGGCAAATGCTGCGAGAAGTAATGCGGCCGCGATATTTAATCCTTTTTTCATGGTTTTCATTGATTGACGTTAATTATTTCATTGTCGGGTTCTGAGCCTGAATGGCCGTGCGCATCCACTTGTATGCGGGGCTGTTCGTAGCCTCGTAACCGAACTGGTATGCGCCGAAGCCACCCTTGCGGTAGCCGTTGAGCGGCTCCCAGCGGGCCATACCTACCAGCGACGGGCAGACGGCCTTGTCCTGCGTAACATCGTCACGTGTCCGCCAGTAGAAACCGCCGTTCAGACAGTCGGTCACACTCTCGCAGTTCTCGCAGATGACGTACCGGTTGGTAATCTCCTCTTCGGTCATTGTCGAGGAGAACTTCGAAAGGCAGGTCTGCAGACGGCTGTCCATGTTGTCCTCGCTGCCCGTGGCCGAAGCCGAAGGCGAACCGCCCGAGACGGTGTAGGCCTGTACGACGAAGTAGTCGATGTAGGGACCGCTCTCGGCGTTGAGCGTCTGCGGCTCGCCGTCGAGCAGCAGGAGCTTGTCGGGATTGGGCGATTTCGGGCCGATGTACTTGTTCAGCTCGACGAGCAGCGTATGCATGCGGTCGTTGTGGCTGGCCAGCTTGCCTCCGTAGCCGTAGTTGGGCTCGAAGTCGATGTCAAAGCCATCGTAGTCATACTTGAAGACCGTGTCGGCAATCGCCTTTGCATACTTGGCGATGGCAGCGTCGATGGCAGCCTGGTCGCCGTCCACCCAGCCCCAGAACTGCTCGCGCGTTGCCTCGTCCACGTTGTACTCCTCGGGGGTGAAGTTCTGTCCGATGACCGAGGTGAAGCTGCAGAATACAATCTTTGTTCCCTTCTTCTCCTGGACGTAGCGCATGTCCTGGAGCTTGCCGGGAGTGAGGTTGCTCCATTGTCCCCACAGCGATACGATGTCCATCGAGTCGGGAATACCCATCAGCATGTTGGTCGTGTTGGTGGCAGGTTCGCCCCAGCCGCTGAACCATCCGAACGAGATGGCATGGTCGGTCTTCTTCCACTCGCGCAGGGCCTCATAGTAGGCCTCGGGCTTGTTGGACTCGGTCAGACCGTGCTCGAAGATGGTTTCACTCTCCGTTTCGGTCCAGTCGCTGCAGTGCACCATGGCAAGAGCCGTGAGTGCCAGAGCAGCCGCTTTTCCAATATTCTTGATTTTCATGGTTTCAGTTTGTTTTGAGGGTGATTAGTCTTTCTTGGCCCAGAAGAGGTCCTTGGCCTGCGTGTCCTGACCTCCGAGGAGGTTGGCTACGGCGTTCTGATAGTTCGTCGTATTGTAGTCACGCTCCGAGATGGGGTAAACCAGACGACGTGCGCCGCGGCGGGTATCCACACCGTCCGTGCTCAGGTTGTCGATGGAGGGAGCCAGCTCGGGATAGCCCGTACGGCGGTACTCGGCCCATGCCTCGATGCCCATCGGATAGTTGGCAATCCACTTCTGCGTGATAATCTGCTCGAGGTGCTTCTCGGTGGTCGTCTCGGCGTCCCAGGCAATCTTCACGGTGGTTGCACGGTCGTAGTTGTACGTTGCGCCGCGCGGGTCGCCCGTGTGGTCGGCCGGGGTGCTCTCAGTGTCGGCAATGTAGTTCGTTACATCGTCGCCCGAGACTCCGTTCTGCTCCATCGAAAGGCGGATGCCGGCCTCGTAGTAGCTCTTCGCATCACCCGAAGTCCACCCCTTCAGCGCTGCCTCGGCCAGCAGGAACTGCGTCTCGGCTGCCACGAAGTAGGGCAGGTAGGAGGCTGCCGTCAGGTTGGGAAGCGAGTAGCTGGAGACGGCTGCCTTGTCGAACTGAGCCTCGCCCGAACGCATGCCGATGTACTGGTCGGTATAGCCGGGGAAGGAGCATTTGGTGAAGTAGGCGGCACGGCGCGGGTCCTTGTAGCCGTTCATGTAGTCGGTAATCGACGAGCTGACGCGCAGGTCACCCCACGATGCCGATGCCAGCTGATAGGGGTTGCCCTGTACGCCGGGGTTCACCATGGCGTTCTGGGCGTTGGTCGTAATCAGACCCACCTGGTTGGCGATGGCGGTCTTCACACCCTCCTCGTTGCCCGTACGCATGGCGACGCGCAGCGAGAGCGAGTTGGCCAGACGTGCCCATGCGGCGTAGTCACCGCCGTAGATGGCGTCGTTGGTGAAGGGCTTCGACGAGGGATACTGCGTTGCGTAGTCCGAGAGCGTCTTGGCCGCATTCTGCAGGTCGTTGAAGATGTTCGTGTAGACCTCCTCGTGCGAGTCGTAGGGTACATACATCAGACCGTCCTTGACCTGGCTGTAGGGAATCGGGCCGTAGGTATCCGTCACGCGAATCATCGCGGCGGCACGGACGATGTTGGCGATTGCCCACCAGTGTCCGGACTCCTGCGAGAACTCCGAAATCTTGAAGAGGTTGGGGTAGATGTCCTGGAAAATCAGGTTATAGGCCTGCTGGTTCCAGTCGGCCGAGGGGTTGAACGTATCGAAGTTCATGCCGCCCCAGCGGTTCGAGCAGGTGAGGTAGCCGCCCAGGGCACCCACCATCTGGTCGACCATCTGAGAGTCGTTCTGCTGAACATACATCAGCGCCTCGACCATCGTCGGGAGCAGCATGTTCGGGTCGGCCTCCTGCGGGGCATACGGGTCGGTGTTGTACTCCTCGAAGTTGCTCGTACAACCGGCGGCCAGCCAGCCGGACATGAGCGTGAGGAATGCGTATTTAGCTATTTTTTTCATAGGTCCGTGCGGGTTTAGAATTGCAGTTTGACATTGAATCCGAGGTTACGCATGCTCGGGAGCATGAAGTAGTCGACGCCCTGGTAGTAGTTGCTGCCCGTAACGGCCGACATTTCGGGGTCGAACGGAGCCTTGCAGTAAATCATCCAGAGGTTCTTGGCTACGAAGCCCACGCTCAGACGAGCCTTGTTGCGGAACCACTTCGCGGGCAGCGTGTAGCTCAGCGAGAGCTCCTGCAGACGGACGTTGGTGGCGTCGTAGAGGTAGTATGCTCCGTGACCGCCCTCGGCCGTTGCGATGGTCTGGTAGTAGGTCTGGGCATCCACCGAACCGAAGTTCACCGGAACGCCGCCGCGGTCGCGGGCTGCGGCCGAAGCCTCCGATACGCCGTAGTAGTCGAGGATACCCTGCGTTGCCGAGTAAACCTTGCCGCCGAGGCGTGCCGTGAAGACAATACCCAGGTCAATGCCCTTGTAGGAGAAGTTGTTGCTCCATCCGAGGTTGCCCTTCGGTGCGAGCTGGCCGACCTTCTGGGGCTCGATTTCGGTCATCGAGAGCTTGCCCGTCGAGGGGTCAATCAGCACGTTGCCGTTCAGGTCGCGTGCAATCTCGTGGTTGATGTAGATGTCGGTCATCGAACCGCCCTCACGCAGAATGACGCGCGGAGCCACGTCGGTCTGGCCCAGCCAGTCCTTGCGAATCTCCAGCATGTCCTCCTGCTCGCCGGTGAGCGGGTTGATCATACCGTGAGCCAGCTCGATAATCTTGTTTTCGTTGAACGAGTAGGTGAAGTTGGTAGCCCAACGGAAGTCACCCCACTTGTTGTTGTAGCCGACCGAGAGCTCGATACCCTGGTTCTGGATGTTACCCGTCTGGGCGGCGTAGTTCTGGTAACCGGTCGACGAGGCCAGCGGCATGTAAATCGTCTGGTCGTAGGTGTTCGAACGGTAGTAGGTGATGTCGAGGTTGAACTTGTTGATGAAGCGTGCGTTCACACCGACCTCCCACGACTTGGTCATTTCAGGCTGCAGGTCCGTATTCGGGTAGGTGGTCGGGGCGCTCCAGCCGTGCGACTGCTCGTTGTAGGTGTAGCTCGGGTTCGACAGATAGCGGGCGAAGGCCGATGCCACCTGCGAGTAGGATGCGCGTACCTTCAGGAACGAGAGCCACTTCGGAGCGTTGAACATGTTCGAAACGACGGCCGAGAGACCTACCGAAGGATAGAAGAACGACGAGTTGGCCGAGTATGCCAGCTGCGAAGCCCAGTCGTTACGTCCCGTGACGGTCAGGTAGAGCATCGAGCGCCAGCCCACCTCGACGTTGGCGAAAATTGCCTGCGTCTGGTCGTGCCAGCCCTTCTGCATAATCTTGTACTTGTTCTCGGTGTTGAGGTTGAGCTTCGTGAAGAGGTTGGTCTTCTTCAGGTCGCCCGCGTCGCCCGAACGCTCGTAGCGCTGGTCGTTAATCGAGGCACCGACCTGGGCGCTGAGCGACCAGTCGCCCCACGTCTTGTTGATGTTGGCCATCACGTCGCCGTAGAAGGTGCGGTCGAGCTGCGTCTCGTCTGACAGACCGCCGTTCTCGCCGGCGAAGGTCTCCAGCGTCGAAGCGTAGTACTTCGTGGTGATGCGGTAGTCCGAGTTGTCGATGCGTACGCGGCCCGTTACGTCGAGCCAGTCGGTGATGTCCCACTTGAGCGAGGCGTTGAGCATGTAGCGGCGCTTGGTGGTCTCACGCATGATGCGGTTCTGAATCCAGTAGGGGTTCTGGAGCGAGTGAGCGCCCTCGCCGTAGGGCCAGTACTGAGCCATGTAGCCGCGAACGGGGTCCCAGCGCTCGTAGAGGCGGATTTCGTCGAAGTCGTCGCCGCGCGGGAAGAGGTAGAGGGCCGGCAGCGGGTTGTAGTACTTACCCTGCGATACCTGGTTCTGGTTGTTCTGGATGACGAAGCTTGCACCGAAGTCGAAGGTCAGCTTGTCCTTGGCGAACTTGGTGGTGTTGCGGGCCGTGAAGTTGTAGCGGTTGTACTCGGCCTCGGGGATGATGTCGGCGGCGTTGGTCGTCGATACCGAGATGTAGGTCTGGTTCTTCTGGGTACCGGTCGAGAGCGAAACCGAGTTGATTACGTTCGTTCCGGTGTTGAAGAAGTCCTTGGCATCGAACGTGCCGTTGATTTTGTCACCCCAGCTGAAGGTCGTGTTGCTGGTGCCATAGCGGTTCTGCATCTCGGGCAGCATGTAGGCCTTCGAGAACATCGTGGTGTTCGAAATCGTGACGGTGGTCTTGCCTTCGGCACCGCGCTTGGTGTTGATGAGCACCACGCCGTTGGCGGCATCCGAACCGTAGAGGGCGGCTGCCGAGGGGCCCGTCAGCATGTTGATGGACTCGATGTCCTCGGGGTTGATATCGGCGATGCTCTCCGAGCCGACCTGGGCGGTCATCGTACCGCCGGCGTCGCCGCCGAAGCTGTTGTTGTACATCGGGATACCGTCAATCACGTAGAGGGCGGCGTTGCTCTTCTCCAGAGACTTCATACCACGCATGATGACACGCGACGAAGTACCGGCACCACCGGCACCGGCATTGATGGTCACACCGGCCACCTTACCTACCAGCGAGTTCATGAAGTTGGCATCCTTGACCGTCGTGATTTCGTCGGATTTCACCTGCTGTACGTTGTACGACAGGGCTTTCTCCTCACGCTTGATACCCATGGCCGTCACTACAACGGCGTTCAGGGCAGTAGCCTCCTCCTGGAGCGTCACGTCGAGCATCGTCTGGCCGACGTAGGGAATCTCCTGAGTCTGATAGCCGATGAACGAGATGACAATCACGTCTCCATCCTTGACTTTGGTAAGCGTAAAGCTTCCGTCCATGGAGGTTGTCGTTCCCGACATACCGTCCTTTGTGATGACCGTCGCACCGACAATCGGGCCGACTGCATCCTTGACGATACCCTGGACGGAGGTTCCGCCTCCGTTCTGGGCGAATGCACCGAATGTCCCGGCGAGTAATATCGCACAGAACGCGGCGAGCATTGACTTAATTGATTTCAACATAATTAAGACCGTTAAAATTAAACATAAGCATAACAATAAAATTAGGTGATTTCGGGGGATTCCGGAATGAATCACCCCAATGACTTGGTGAGGATTGTTGAATTTTTACTATAGGCTCCGGTTTAGGTTAATACTTTCACAATATTATAACTATCAACTAATGACTTCTCTTTTTGAAAAATCCAAATAGTCAAGTTTACATTTTCTTAACAAAGATACATCATTTTTTATATAAAGCAAACGAATAATATAATATTTAAAAATCATCGTATAATTCGCTCACAAAGAAACCAAACCCTTGTTGGAAAACCAGGCGGACAACAATCTGAACCAGCAGCACATACAACCGCACAAACAAGATGCAATTCAACATATTAGCAACTCAAGCCAAACCATTTCCCTATAAACATGTTACAAACCCGTTATTTTTAATTTTTTTTAATGAGCCCCTCTCTTCTCAGAACCATTATCAGCCCGACATATGCATACAGACAACAGCAAAGCGTATTCCGGGATGCCGGAATACGCTTTACAAAGGGGCCAATACATTCCGAATTTGAACTCTAATATCCAAAATCGGCAATCATACAACCCGGACTCATTACCGAAATACGTGATAACCGCCGGACAACCGGAGCAACGGAATGAGAACGGCCGAACAAATCAGAGGACGACAATTTCGTCGAGGAAGAGCCATCCGCCTGCGATGCCGTTCGAGCGGGCTACGCAGCGCAGATAACGCGCCTTGGTCTGCCCCGTATAGGCATAGGTCTTGAAGAGCAGGTCGGCGCATTCGGCCGAGATGTCGTTGCGTACGGTCGTCAGATGCTCGAAGTGCTCGCCGTCCTGCGAGGCGTAGATTTCCACCTCGGCCGGAACCCAGACATAGGGGCCTTTCGACTGCATGAAGGTGAGACCCACGTAATGGACCGGAAGCTCCTGCTCCAGGTCGACCGTCACGTCGATGTCCGAATTGAGGAATCCCTGCCAGCGGCGGTCACCGTAGGTCCAGCCGCCGATGTTGCCGTCGGTAAGCGTCGCAGCCCCGGCGGCGGGATACTTGTCGCTCCACGGTGTGCGGTACTCCACCCGCTTGCCACGGGCCAGGTGCTCCTTCGGCTCGAGGCTTTCGGGGCGCTCGCCGTACTCCTTCTGCAATTCGAAGGGGTGGTAGCCTGCATTGCGGAGCCACTCGACGGCGCCCAGCGCACGGCGGTGGAAGTCGTCGTAGTCACGCCGCTCGGGAAGGCTCCAGCCCGCCTCGGCAATGGCCAGCACGCGGGGGTAGAGCATATACTCGACATGTTCGGGCGTGGGGATGTATTCGGTCCAGAGGTTGGCCTGCACGCCCAGCAGGCGGGCCTGCTCCTCGGCCGAGAGTTCGGGGAAGGTCATCTCGAAGGAGTAGACCTTGCGCAGAGGCGTATATCCGCCGATGGAGAGCGGCTGGGTGAAGGGTGCATCCTGCGCATAGTCCAGGTAGCAGTACTCGCCCGGGGTCATGATGGCGTCGTGGCCCGCACGGATGGCCTTCAGCCCCCCTTCGGCGCCGCGCCACGACATGACCGTCGCGTTGGGGGCCAGCCCTCCCTCGAGAATCTCGTCCCAGCCCAGCAGCCGGCGTCCGTGGTCGTTCAGGAAGCGCTCGATGCGGTGCACCAGATAGCTCTGCAGCCCCTCGACGTCGGCAATTCCCTCGGCCTTCATGCGGGCCTGGCACTTGGGGCAGGTTTTCCAGGCCCCCTTGCCGGCCTCGTCGCCGCCGATGTGGATGTATTCCGAGGGGAAGAGCTCCATGACCTCGGTCAGCACCCCTTCGAGGAATTCGAAGGTCTGCTCGTTGCCGGGGCAGAACTCCGAATTGGCGTAGGGCTTGCCGGCGCACGAGAGTTCGGGATAGGCCGCAAGCACCTCCTCGCTGTGGCCGGGCATCTCGATTTCGGGAATCACCGTGATGTGGAGCCGGCGGGCATGTTCGACGATTTCACGGATGTCCTCCCGCGTGTAGAAGCCGCCGTGGGCCTGCGGGTCCGACGCCTCGCAGTAGTGGCGGTCGGCCGACCACCAGTCGAGCCACGTCCGGTAGGGGCGCCATGCGGCAAACTCCGTCAGACGGGGGTAGCGCTCGATTTCGAGCCGCCAGCCCGCGCCGTCGGTCAGGTGGAAGTGCAGGTGGTTAAACTTGAAGCGGGCCATTGCATCCAGCTGCTTGAGGATGAACTCCTTGGACTGGAAGTTCCGGCTCACGTCGAGCATGATGCCGCGGTAGGGATAGCGCGGAGCGTCCTCCACCGTGCAGCAGGGGATGCGCCACTGGCCCGGGGCCGTCTCCTCGGCCAGCTGCAGCAGCGTCTGCAGGGCATAGAAGGCGCCCGCTTCGGTCCGGGCCTCGACGGCAAGCCGCTTGGGGCCGACCGTGAGCAGGTAGCCTTCGTCGGACGTCACCTTGCGGGAGCCGATGCGGAGGGTGAGCACGCCGCCCTTCGGCGCCTCGCGGAGAGCGAAGGGAAGCGATGCGACGTATTCGGACAGTTCGCCGCCATCCTGTGCGCCCGTTACGGAGAAGGCGGCGCCGGAGCTCAGGCGCAGCTCGCCGGGCTGTTCGCTCAGCGAGGCCGGAGCCGGGATGACGGGGTGGCCCGATGCGGGCAGGAGTGCAGCCGTCAGGAGCGCGGCCAGCAGCAATGCAAGTCGTTTCATGGGTATGGGTGAGGTTATTCGACTACGATTTCATCGACGAAGAGGTAGCCCTTCTTGCCGTGTGCTCCGTGCCATGCCGGAATTTCGGGTACGGTCTGGGCCTCGACGCGCAGATAGCGGGCCGACGTTTCGGGGAAGGTCACCGTGTAGCTCTTCAACCCTTCGGGGTCGGCGGCCGTCTCCATCGGGATGTCGAGCGACCCCGCCTCGGTGAAGTTTTCGCCATCCTCCGAGACATAGGCCTTGAGGCTCAGCGGCGGGAAGATGTCCTCGCCCTTCTGGACGAGCGTGCCGAGACGTACCGAACCGTACGAGGCGCCCTGCATGTCGATGGTCACGACCATCGGGTCGCCGAACCAGCCGGCCCAGTCGCCGTTCGAGTAGGTGAAGTCGCTTTCGAAGCCGTCGACGAGCGTCTCGGGTGCGCCGTAGACATACTTCTCGCGCGGCTGCGTGTTGAGCACGATGGGATGCGCGAGCGCCTTGTTGGCCGTAAAGAAACGCGAGTAGGGACGCACCTCGATGTTGTCGCGCACGGCGATGGCCTTGAGCGTGCAACCCGTACGGATTTCAATCGGCGCGGTGTAAGGCGTGCTCGCGGTCGTGGGCTCCGAGCCGTCGAGCGTGTAATAAATCGGGGCGTCGCCCTGCGTGAAGAGGGTCACCTCGACGCATCCCTTTTCGGTGTTGTTCTCCGTCGTGGCGCTGACGCCGAAGACGTTCTTGGCGAAGTTGTAGCCCCGCGCACGGTAGATGTCGGTCAGATGCGAGAGACTTCCCAGGAAGCGCTCCCATGAACGGTTTCCGGGCTGGCACCACTGCACCTCGGCAAGGGCCGCCTCACGCGGCAGCAGCATGTACTCGAGCTGCGCGAGGGTGGGGATGTACTCGGTCCAGAGGTTGGCCTGCACGCCCAGGATGTGCGATGCCTCCTCGGGCGTGAGCTGACCCTCGAACGAGGGGTCGAATTCGTAGACGCGCTCCACGGGGATGTAGCCGCCGATGGCCAGCGGCTCGTTCTCGACATCGCGCGACTGATAGTAGTCGAAGTAGAAGTGCGAGTTGGGGGTCATGATGACGTCGCGGCCCATTTTGGCAGCCTTGATGCCGCCCTCCGAACCGCGCCACGACATGACCGTCGCGCCGGGCGAAAGCTCGCCCTCGAGAATCTCGTCCCAGCCGATGATGCGGCGGCCGTGGTCGGCAAGGAACTGCTCGACGCGCGTCATCACATAGCTCTGGAGGTAGTGCTCGGCGTTGAATTCGCCGTCATCCTTGAGTCCGAGCGCACGGATGCGGGCCTGGCACCTGGGACACTTCTCCCAGCGCACCTTGGGGCACTCGTCGCCGCCGATGTGGATGTACTCCGAGGGGAAGAGTTCCATGACCTCCTCGAGCACCCCCTCAAGGAATTCGAAGGTCTTGTCGTTGCCGGCACAGAGCACGTCGTCGGCCACGCCCCAGCGGCCCCACACCTCGTAGGGGCCGCCCGTGCAGCCCAGCTCGGGATAGGCCGCCAGTGCGGCGAGCATGTGGCCCGGCAGGTCGATTTCGGGAATCACCGTGATGCCGTTCTCGGCGGCGTAGGCCACCACGTCACGCACCTCGTCCTGCGTGTAGTATCCGCCGTGGGAGGAGTTGTCGTAGGTGCCCCACTCCTTGCCGACCATCGTCTTGTGGCGGACGGAGCCCACCTCCGTCAGACGGGGGTAGCGTTTGATTTCGAGGCGCCAGCCCTGGTCGTCGGTCAGGTGCCAGTGCAGCGTATTGAGTTTGTGGAGCGCCATGATGTCGATGACGCGCTTCACCTCGTCGGCCGTGAAGAAGTGGCGCGAGACATCGAGGTGCTGGCCGCGGTAGGCGAAGCGGGGCGCATCCTCGATGCGGACGCAGGGCATCGTCCACGCGATGGTCTCGGCGGCCGGCCCTTCGCCGTAGATGGCCACGGGCAGCAGCTGCTTCATCGTCTGGATGGCATAGAGCACGCCGCGCTGCGACGAAGCACGCACCGTTACCAGATGCCGCGCGACGTCCAGGCCGTAGCCTTCGGCCGGCTGAAGCGAATCATAGACGAAGAGAAAACCCTCCCTTGCGGAAGCCCCCTCGCTCACCTCCGACGGCTGGCCGCTGGTCGCAGCAAGCAGTGCGGCGAACCGTCCGACGGCGTTGCGGGCCGCCTCATCGAGCTGCGGGTCACAGGTGAAGGGCGCCCCTGCGGCGTTGAACTCGCCCGAACGGGGCTCAAGCGAATTGGGATAGGGAATCAGGTCATAGATCCGGGAACCTCCGGCACACGATGCCAAAAAAAGGCAACACGACAGAAGAATAGTCAGTCTGTTCATTTTGGGTTTCGGGTTTGATTGCTGCCAATTGCAGATGCGCAAATATAGGGAAATATCGCTGAGCGACAAAATATTCGGTCGGCTTTTTCCTCCGGTCGGAAATATTGTCCGCGAGATTTCTCCGTTTGCGTTTTTTTTGTACATTTGGCCGTTGGATAATCCAATAAAGCCACGATACAAATCTGACTGACATGAAAAAACTGCTGCCCTTTCTGCTGCTTCTGGCCGGGGCCTGCTCCCGCGTGGAGGCGCCCGCACCGGTCGGTCCGCTGCCCGATGCCCGGCAAATTGCCTGGCAGAAGCTCGAGACCTATGCCTTTGTCCATTACGGACTCAACACCTTCAACGACATGGAGTGGGGCTACGGCAATACGCCCGCCTCGACATTCGCCCCGACCGACCTGGACTGCGACCAGTGGGTCCGCACGCTCAAGGCTGCCGGCATGAAGGGAGTCATGCTGACGGCCAAGCACCACGACGGCTTCTGCCTGTGGCCCTCGGCCTATACCGAATACAGCGTCAAGAACTCGCCCTGGCGCGACGGCAAGGGCGACATGGTGCGCGACCTGTCGGATGCCTGCCGCCGCCACGGCCTCCGCTTCGGCATCTACCTCTCGCCGTGGGACCGCAACCATGCCGCCTACGGCAGCGAGGAGTATGTGACCTATTTCCATAACCAGATGCGCGAGCTGCTCACCAACTACGGGCCGCTGTTCGAATACTGGTTCGACGGCGCCAACGGCGGCGACGGCTGGTACGGCGGCGCCGACGAGACGCGCAGCATCGACGCGCGGAGCTACTACCGCTACGAGGATGCCCGCCGGACCATCAACGAACTGCAGCCCGAGGCCGTCATCTTCGGCGGCACGTGCGCCGACATCCGCTGGATTGGCAACGAGGAGGGTTGGGCCGGCCAGACCAACTGGAGCTTCGTCAAGGGGGCGGGCGACCAGGACGTCAACGACTTTACGCACGGGGAGCGCGACGGCGACACGTGGCTTCCGGGCGAGGTCGACGTCTCGATTCGGCCCGGTTGGTTCTACCATCCGCGCGAGGATGCGCAGCTGAAGAGCCTCTCGCAGCTCGTCGACATCTACTACCACAGCGTGGGCCGCAACGCCAACCTGCTGCTCAACTTCCCCGTCGACCGTTCGGGCCGCATCGCGCCGGCCGATTCGGCCCGCATCATGGAGTGGCGGCAGACGCTCGATGCCGAGTTCGCCCACGAACTGCTTGCCGAAGCCGATGTCGAGGCCGACAACGTGCGCGGCGGAGCCCGCCGCTTTGCTCCGGGCCGTACGACCGACGGCGACTGGGAGAGCTACTGGGCCACCGATGACGGTGTGACGGCCGCAACGCTGACCTTCCGCTTCGATGCGCCGCGCCACGTGAACCGCATCCTGCTGCAGGAGTACATTCCGCTGGGGCAGCGCGTGGCCCGCTTTGCGGTCGAATGGCTAGACGGCAGCGAGTGGCGTCCGGTCGAGACCGACGAGGAGCTGACGACCATCGGCTACAAGCGCATCATCCGCTTCTCGGAGGTTGAGACTCCGGCCCTGCGCGTGCACTTCGAGGAGGCGCGCGGTCCGCTCTGCATCTGCAATGTCGAGGCCTACGACGCCCCCGTGCTGCTCGAGGAGCCGCGCATCGTCCGCAACGGCGAGGGCTCGGTGTCGCTACTTGCCGGCGACCGCGGGGCCGAAATCCGCTATACGCTCGACGGCTCGGAACCCGATGCCGGTTCGATGCGCTACGAGGCCCCCTTCCCGCTGCCGGGCAAGGGCGAGGTCCGCGCCATCGTGCTCGACCCCCAGAACGGTCGCACGAGCGCCGTGGCGACCCGCAGGTTCGACATCCCCTGCGGTGCGTTCCGCGTCCGCGAACTGGCCGACGCGGAGCGGGCGAAGCTCTTCGACGGCAATCCCGCGACGGCGGCCTACCTTCCCGAAGGGCGCATGAACTGCACCTTCGATACGGGAGCCGAACGGACCTTCACCGGTTTTACCTATACCCCCGACGCCGGCCGCTGGGGCAGCGGCGTGGTGACGCGCTACCGGTTGCAGGTCGACGGCGAAACGGTTGCCGAAGGCGAATTTTCCAACATTGTGAACAACCCGGTCGAGCAGGTGGTCGAGTTCGCACCCCGTCGGGGCCGCACGCTCCGTTTCGAGGCGCTCGCCATCGCCTCGGGCAAAGCGCCCGGCATCGCCGAATTTTCAGTACTTACCGAATAACAGGAAAATACAAACCGACAGGACAGAGCGTCCGGAATCTTCACGATTCCGGACGCTTGCGTCTATACCCCATGCCGTTACACGCTCCCGGCAACCTTCCGGCGAGCGAGACGCACCGCATCAGAAATCGGCCGGAAATTCGAAATGCAGCTCCTCGCCCGTAAAGGGGTGGCGGAACGTGAGCGACTCGGCATGCAGGAAGAGGCGGTTGCCGCCGCGGCCATAGAGCGTATCGCCGACAATCGGGGCATCGAGCCCCGACGGATGGGAGGCATGCACGCGCAGCTGATGCGTCCGCCCCGTCACGGGATGGAGCGCAACACGCGTCACGCCGCCCTCGCGGGAGAGCACGCGGTACTCGGTTCGGGCCGGAGCCCCATGCTCGAAGCAGACCCGCTGTCGCGGACGGTCCTCCCAGTCGGCTCGCATCGGAAGTTCGACCACCCCCTCGTCGGCCGCAACGGCTCCGTCCAGCAGCGCCACATAGCGCTTGCGCACCGTACGGTTGCAGAACTGGGCCTGCAGGCGGCGGTAGGCGTCGAGCGTTTTGGCGCAAAGCAGCAGCCCCGAGGTGGCCATATCGAGCCGATGGACCAGCAGCGGACCGGTGGCATGGGGATACCGGTCGCGCAGCCACGCAAGCAGCGATGTGCCGCCACCGAGGCCGGGAACCGACAACATGCCGGCCGGTTTGCAGACAACCGCGAGGGATGCATCCTCCCAGAACACGCGGGGCTCGCCGCAGGCGGCAGCGGGGCGTTCGAGCGGATTGGGGTCGACGTCGAGCCCCTGCAGCATGTGGCGCAGAATCGGCCCGCACTTGCCGCGGCAGGCCGGATAGTAGCATCCGTGGCGGCGCACCTCGCCACGCGGCGAGGCACCCCACCAGAATTCGGCCATAGCCACCGGATGCAGCCCCGAGACATAGGCATACTGGAGCAGCTTGGGGGCGGCGCACTCCCCCGCCCCGGCCGGAGGCACGCGCTGCGGCGTATCGGCAAAGAGCTCGTTCAGGTCGCGCACCTCGCCCCGGGCGTTGAGCATGCGGAACCGGGCGAAGAGCCGGTGCTGCAGTTCGGCCGAGCGGCGGTGACGTTCGTCTTTCAGCCGCACGACCTCCTCGGAGAGTGCCCCAACACGGGCGCGCGCAGCAGCAAGGCGTTCGTTCCACCGCTGTCTGAGACGCCGCAATTCGGCCTTTTCGTGCTGGCTTTGGCGGACGAGTGCGGCAAGAAGCGCCTCGTCCGGGCGCTCCGCACGCTGCCGGTCCCGCTCCGCCTTGGCGCGGAGGGCTGCCGTGCGGGCCTCGTCCAATGCGCATGCGGCCTGCCGTGTGAGGCGCTCCAGCTCCGCGCGGGCCTCGCACAGCTGCGGGTCGCGCTCCAAACGGGCGACACGCCCGTTGAGCGCCGAGATGGCCGCCTCCTCCTGCCGGAAGAAGTCGCCCGGACGGAGCATGTCGTAGACCGGAGGAACGAAGTAGGGATGGCGGTTGCTCCCCGCAAGATTGCCCGAGAAGGCGGCAAGAAACCCTACCCCACCCTCCGGATGGCGCACGACCAGCACGCCGAACATCTTGCCGGCGGCAAGTTCGTCGCTCCATGCGCGGCACGTCGCGAGGTACTCCTGCACGCACGATGCGGCGGCGATGCAGAGCGGATGGGGCGTATAGCAGAAGGGGCAGGTGAAGCGTGCGGGCAGCGTCGCCGGGTCGACCGGCTGCGGGAAACGATGCAGCGGCCAGCGGGAATCATCGCCCGGGCCATGCGGAGCCTCCGAAGGAGTGCCTCCGGAGGGAGCCGCAACGGCCTCGTCGGGGCATGCGCCGCCACAGAGCGGAGCGGCTGGCTCCGCACCCCCACGGGCCGCCGCTGCGGCGGCTCTTCCGGCCGGGGCGGCTTCGAGTTCCTTCCCGCGCATGACGTTACTCCTCGTCTTCGTAGTAGAGTTTGTAATAGCGGCCGCGTTCGTCCTCGCCCTGCTCGATGAGGTTCCGGCTGCCATGGATATAGATGTGGAAGTTGCGGTCGAGCTTGATGACGCTCCGGTAGTTGCGCGCCTGGCGCTTGACGGCCGGGTCCGATATGGCGAACTCGTCCTCGATGCGGATGTCGCGCTCGCGTTCGTACTCCTCCTTGTAGCGGACGAAGCTCTCGGCCACCTCGGGCTGTCGGATGACCCGCTCCGAGAAGTCGTCGAGCGAGAAGTGGTCCTGCTCGCGGAAATAGTTCATCGTCTCGTTGAGCAGGTCGGCCTGGTCGGCCTTCGAGACGGAGAACTCCGACGGCAGGTGGCGCGTCACGTAGCTGCGGCACATGGCCAGCGCGTTGTTCGTATGGTGGTAGTTGTCCCGACGCGGCCGCACGTGGAGGAAGTCGTCGGTCCAGTAGCGCGCCTCCGTACGGTTCGTATTGTCCACCACGCGCACGACGAATCCCTGCTCGCGCTCCGAGGCGAGGATAAGACAGCCCTTGTCGAGCCGCTCGACGTTAATGCCCCGGAAGGCCGCAATGCGGAGCCCCTCGTCCTGCTCGCTCACGTCGAGGTACGTATCGCGCGTCTCGGACTTGAAGAGCCCCACGGCATCGAACGGCTCGCCGCCGAAGCGGCATCCCGAGAAGCGGACGACGTAGAATTCGCCGCTCTTGATTTGGGGATGGCCGCCCGACTCGTAGAGGTGGCGCGCCAGGGCGACCGAATGGTCGTAGAAATGGTCCGGGTCGTCGAAGATGCGGCACGCATAGTGATAGACCTCGTTGCACTCGAGGTCGCTCTCGTGGCTGAGGCTGTAGCACTCCTCGCCCTTGAAGCCCCCGAGGAAATAGGCCGTGAGGATGCGTGCGAGCTCCTCGTCGCCGGTCTGCGGCGAAAGCCCGGGCGAGAGCAGCAGCGGCTCGTCCTTCATTCGGTTGCCCACGAGGTGCACGGCCAGCGCCTCGATGCGCGTATCGTCGGTATAAAGCATGTGAAGTGATATCTGAGGGGACAAAATTCGCCATTTTTCGGAGAAGAACCAAATCGGCCGGGCAATTCATCGGGAGCCTCGCCGCGCCGCCCTGCCGACGGCACATCGGCACCACCCCGCACCCGGCCGCTGTCAGCCGCGAGACCCCGGCAGGGGGCAGCGACGACACGCCGGGACACCGAGGGAGAAAGGTCGCCGATTTTTTGCTACATTTGCAAAAAACCACATCGAACATGGAGAACAGAATCTGCCGTCTATTCGGCATCCGCTACCCGATAGTCTCGGGCGGCATGGTCTGGTGCAGCGGCTGGCGGCTCGCTGCAGCCGTGAGCCGCGCCGGCGGGCTCGGCCTCATCGGTTCAGGCTCGATGACCCCCGACCTGCTGCGCGAGCACATCCGCAAATGCCGCGAGGCGACCGACCGCCCCTTCGGCGTCAACGTCCCGCTCATGTACCGCTACGCGGCCGAGCTCATACAGGTCATCATCGACGAACGGGTCCCCGTGGTCTTCACCTCGGCGGGAAATCCGGCCACCTGGACCGCCCGGCTGCACGACGCCGGGTGCAAGGTCGTCCACGTGGTTTCGAGCTCGCGATTTGCCCGGAAAAGCGAACTTGCGGGCGTCGATGCCGTCGTGGCCGAGGGCTTCGAGGCGGGCGGCCACAACGGGCGCGAAGAGAGCACGACGATGGTCCTCGTCCCGCAGGTGCGCGAGGCGGTGACGCTACCCCTCATTGCAGCCGGCGGCATCGCCACGGGCGGCGGCATGCTGGCCGCCTTCGCACTGGGCGCCGAAGGCGTCCAGATAGGGACGCGCTTTGCGCTGAGCGCCGAAAGTTCGGCCAGCGAGTCCTTCAAGCAGCTCTGCATCACGCTGCAGGAGGGCGACACGATGCTCGCACTCAAGCGGCTGAGCCCCACGCGGCTCATCCGCAACGCCTTCTACCGCCGGATGGCCGAAGCCGAGGAGCGCGGCGCCACGGCCGACGAGCTGCGCGAGATGATTGGCTTCGGGCGGACACGCCGCGGCATCTTCGAGGGCGAGCTCGACGAGGGCGAGCTCGAAATCGGCCAGGCGGCCTCGCTCATCCGCGACCTCCCCTCGGCCGAAGAGATTGTAGCCTCGCTGGTCGAGGAGTTCAACGCCCGCCGCGCGACCCTTCCGACCCTCTGAGCCGGACGTGGGGCGGCCACCCCCGCCCGAACGAACGGCCGCCAGGCACCCCGCCTTCGGACAAAACGAACGGGAGACCTTCTCGAAAGAAGGTCTCCCGTTTGAATTTCCGCTCATGGTCCGTCTGCCATCGGCCGCGAACACCGCGGGGCGGGCCGTGACGCAAGGCGGCGCGTCTACCGCTCGTTGAACCGCGCTGCCACAGCTCCGGCAAGCGTACGCGCCGCGTCGTAGCTGCGGGCATCGAAGCCCTGCTTCATCTCCACAGGCTCGCAAACAGGCTCCCACTTCATCCGCTCGGCGAACTCCTTCATGCGGCGCACGGCGGCTCCGGCCCAGCAGAACGAACCGAAGAAACCGAAATTGCGGTGCGGCACGCAGCGCGCCTCAATCTTGCGCAGCAGATGTTCCACCTCGGGGAAGAGCTCTGCATTATAGGTCGGCGAACCGACAAGCAACGTATCGTACTTGAAGACGTCGCGCACGACCATCGACATATCGGCCGTCGTCAGGTTGTGCATCACAATCGGACGGACACCCTGCTCGGTCAGTTCACAGGCAATGCGCTCGGCCAGCTGCTCCGTATTGCCGTACATCGAGCCGTAGGCAATCACCACACCCGGCTCGCCCTCGTAGCGGCTCAGACGGTCGTAGATGGAGAGCACGCGCGGAATCTCACGCTGCCAGACGGGACCGTGCGTCGCACAGATGGTCTCGATGGGCAGTCCGCCCAGCTTCTGCAGCGCCTTCTGCACCGGCACGCCGTACTTGCCGACGATGCAGGCATAGTAGCGGCGCATCTCGTCCCAGAAGTGGTCCAGTTCGAGCTGCGAATCGGTAATACCGCCGTTGAGCGCACCGAACGTACCGAAGGCATCGCCCGAGAAGAGCACCTTCTCTTCGGGGCACCAGGTCACCATCGTCTCGGGCCAGTGAACCATCGGCGCCAGGTGGAACTGAAGGGTGCGGGCTCCGAGCGAGATGCTGGCTCCATCCTTGACCTCGAGCGTTCCGTCAGAGATGCCGTAGAAGCCGGCGAGCATCTGGAGCGTCTTGGCGTTGCCGACAATCTGCATCTGGGGATAGAGCAGGCGCAGCGTGCGAATCGACGACGAATGGTCGGGCTCCATGTGGTTCACGATGAGGTAGTCGACCGGGCGTTCGCCGAGCGTTTCGCGGATTCGGTCCACGAAACGGCTGCCGAACGACTCCTCGACCGTATCGATGAGGGCCACCTTCTCGTCCACGACGAGGTAGGAGTTGTAGGAAACACCGTAAGGAAGCGACCAGAGGCCCTCGAAACGGGTCGTGGTACGGTCGTTCACACCCACATAATGGATTCCGGGGATAAATTCCGT
This sequence comes from uncultured Alistipes sp., assembly GCA_900542505.1. Classification (GTDB taxonomy): domain Bacteria; phylum Bacteroidota; class Bacteroidia; order Bacteroidales; family Rikenellaceae; genus Alistipes; species Alistipes stercorigallinarum. The sequence goes on along the minus strand of UQNV01000004.1, from coordinate 1,458 downwards.
GATTTTCATAACGTCGAATCTTTTTGTTTTGCTGCAAAATTAGTATTTTTTTGCAAATCGACAGTACAGCACACGAAGTAACAGCAGGCTGCATACAAAAGAAACGGACAAAAGCCCGCCTCCGTCAAGGAAGCGGGCCTCTGTTTGCCTGCGGGAATAAATCCGCTGTTAGAAGTTCGCGCGGAGAGCGGTCGAGAGCTGGGTGCGCCGGTTGACCGTACGTGCCGTCGTTCCGGCCTCGCCCTTCGTAATCGGCGTATTGGCCTCAATCTGCTCGTACATGCGGGTAATCTTACCGTCAGCAGCCGAGAAACCGACAAGCTGCAGCGACGTGGTGAAGGCATTGAGCGTTCCGTCCTCGTTGACACTGATTACGCACGGCTCATCTGCCTCGTTGCTCAGAATCGTGTAAATCTCGGACTGGGTCTCATCCACGTAGGCAATGCCATAGCCCCAGCGCGGACCCATATCCTCCATACCCAGAACCGTACCGTCGAAGGTAATCGTCAGGGTGGTGGGGTCGTATTCACCAATGAATGCATAGTCCGTGAAGCCGAAAAGACCATCGAGCACGAACTCGTTGAATCCGTCACCGGCCGTCAGCGTGAGCGGGCAGTCGTAACCGTCTTTGGCATCGGTGACATGCACCGTGTAGTTGCCGGTCTGTACCTGCACGATATCGGGAGCCCCCTCGGCCGAGTAGATGAAGGCGGCAGCAGCCGCAGCACCGGCATCGCCCTCGGCGTTGAACGGAACGGCTACAACCGTGAAGGTGCCCGATACGGCAAGCGGATAGAGCACGCTGCCCGATGCGGTGCCTTCGGTCGATTCGAGCGAACCGTCGACAATCTTGCCGGCCGTCTCCTTGATGGCGGCCTCATCCTTCGTGATGTTCCCCTCGACTACGGCGAACTTGTAGGAGGTCGCCGTCTCGTTGAGCGTGAAGTCGAGAACGGCGTTGGACTTGTTGGACGCCGCATCGATGAACGAACCCTTGTAGGCAACCGTCACGGCGGGAGCCGCTACGTCGCTCACGCCCGGCAGAACCAGCCTGAAGAGGCCCGAACCGTTGGTCGGAAAGTTATCGCTGATGGTCGGAATGACAAGCGAAAGGCCGTTCTTGGGGAAGGTTATCACACCGTCCTTGAACGTTCCGGCTGCCGTGCTGAAGAGTCTAAGCTCACCCATACCCACGAGCGTGAAGCCCAGCGGCTGCTCGGCGATGGTTACTGCGTCGGGATTCGTGCAGTCGATGGTGATGTAGTAGTCCGATGCAGCTCCCGTTGCATCCTTGAAGTTATAAAACGAGAACAGACCGGTACCGGCACGGTAGAGGTTCTTCAGGCGATACACTCCCTCGTTGTTGTCCGACTGCTGAATCTCAACCTCGAACGAAACGTTGTCAATACCGTAGGCTGCCGTAATGACATCCTCGGTATAGGTAGCCATACCCAGCGA